>NZ_JBNAIK010000001.1:0-275500 GCF_052048155.1 Candidatus Pelagibacter sp. HIMB109 | reverse complement strand
TTTTGTATTACAAAAAAATTCAAAATTTTTTTAATCTGTAAGTTGAAATTTTAAAATCTAAAGTTGAATTTTTTTTTAAGTTTAAATGAATCTTAGACTTACTTCATCAAAGCAAGCTTTTTTGAAGTTCTAGAAATTTTTCTTGATGCAGTTTGTCTTCTTATAGAGCCTTTTTTAGATACTTTCATCAACTGTGACTGGAATTTATCAAAAAGCTTTTTGGCCTTAGCTTTATCTCCACTTTTGATTGCATTTTCTATCTCAGAAATTGCTGCTTTGTACTTACCGATCCTTATACGATTAACAGCTGTCTTTCTTTTAATGACTTTTGTTTTTTTTTTAGCTGATGATGTATTTGCCATTTTTTTTGATGGGCAGTTTATATAGCCTTTTTAATTGTGGTCAACACTATGTTTGGCACTTAATACAAAAAAAAGAAGACCTTCCAGAAGCGATTACACGCCTAATTTTTCCAGTGCACCCAGCTCTTTTACAAGTTTCACCCTCTCTGTCATAAACTTTAAAATTAGCTTGATAAGAACCAGTCTTCCCTTCAGAGTTGTGATAATTTTGGATAGTTGAACCACCAGCTTTTATTGCCATTTTCAATACTTTTTTAATGGCAATTATAATTTTTCTTGTTTCTATATCTTTTAGAAACTTTCCCGGTTTTTGAGGGCTCACACAACTTCTGAATAGAGCCTCATTTACATATATGTTGCCTAGGCCTGAAACTACAGATTGATTCATTAATAAATTTTTTACAGCAGAATTTGAGTTTCTAATTTTGTTTTTTAAATATTTAAAACTAAAATTTAAACTTAATGGCTCAGGTCCAAGTGAACTTATATGTTTTGTGCTTTCAATATTTGTTGATAAAATTTTCTTAATAAATCCAAATTTTCTAATATCGTTATAAATTAAATCAAAACCTTTGAATGAAAGTTTTAAATGATCATGTTTTTTAATTATTTCGTTTTTAGTGTAAAAACTAGTATCAATTTTATTTTTACCTTTTTTCACAAAATAAAACCGGCCTGTCATTCCAAGATGCACTAATAAAATATTTTTATCATTAAAATGAATCAGTAGATACTTTGATCTTCTAATTATTTTTTTTATAATTTTATTTTTTAAAGATAATAAATTTTGTTTATTTAATTTGTATCGAAGCTTAGGATTTAATATTGTGACATTTTTTACTTTTTTATGCAAAATCTGTTTGCTTAAGCTTATTTTTGTAATCTCAACTTCTGGAAGTTCTGGCATATAATTTTTTTTTTAATACAATCGTCTTTTAAAGAATTATGAAAAATATTCACCAATATAAAAATACTAGTTTAGTAAATAAAGTATTCGATGGCGCTTTTAAGAAGTACGATATGATGAATGATATCATGTCACTTGGTACCCATAGAATATGGAAGCAACAATTTGTAGATACGGTTATATTAGAAAATAACAACACAATAGTTGATATGGCATCAGGAACCGGTGATATTTCAAGATTACTGATCCAAAAAAACAAAAGCAAAGAAATAATAAGAATTGAGCCAAACTTTAATATGTTAAATCAAAATATTGATGAATTTAAAAGTTACAAAAATATCAAGCATCTTTGTAGTTATGCAGAAACAGTACCTCTAAAAAACAATTCTATTGATGCATATCTAATTAGCTTTGGTCTTAGAAATATATCGAAATTAGATATTGCTCTCAAAGAAGCTTTTAGAATTTTAAAAAAAGGTGGGGGTTTTTATTGTCTTGAATTTTATAAAGTTAATAAACCGATACTAAGAGAAATTTATAATTTTTACTCTAAATCAATACCTGCTCTAGGAAAAGTATTTAATCAAGATTCAAAGCCTTATGAATATCTCACTAAAAGTATTGAAGATTTTTATTCTCAAGAAGAAATATCAAAAAAATTAAGAGATGTCGGTTTTAGAAATATTAGCACCAGAGATATATTTGGTGGAATTGCTTCGATACATTATTCTTGGAAGCTAAATGATTAAAAAAATTTTAATTCTTCTGAAAATTGGTAGAGCTCTGGCTAAATCGTCAACCTTAGATTATTTTGGTGAATTGTATAAACCAAATTTTTTAATTCGATATTCAATAAAAATTTTCGGTTTTTCTTCTTTTAAAAAAAAAAGTTTAGACAGCAAAAGTGTTGGCCAAAGATTAGTGTCGGCATTAAAAGAATTGGGCCCAACGTTTATTAAGCTTGGTCAATTTCTCGGAACAAGACCTGACATTGTTGGCAAAGATCTAGCTAAAGAACTTCAAAGCTTACAAGATGACTTGCCACCCTTTGATATGGAAATAGCAAAAAAAAGTATAAGTAATGAAATTGGAGAAAAAAAGTACAAACAAATTGAAAATTTAAGCAAACCGATAGCTGCAGCTTCTATAGCGCAAGTTCATTTTGCAACAATTGAGGGTAAGCAATATGCGATTAAAGTATTAAGACCTGGTATTGAAAAGAAATTCAATGAAGAGTTGGAAGCGTTAATGTTATTTGCTTCAATAGTGGAAACAATTTTACCTAAAACAAAAAGACTTAAATTAATTGAAGTAGTTCATTTGCTTAAAGAAATTACTGCCATTGAGATGGATTTAAGATTTGAAGGATCAGCGGGCAGTGAATTAAAGAAAAATACAAAATCTGATCCAAAATTTAAAGTGCCTGACATTAATTGGGATTTTACATCAAAAAGAGTTTTAACTTCTGAAAAAGTAGAAGGTATTAGTATAAAAGAATTAGATAAAATTAATGAACTTAAAATTGATAAAAAAGAACTTGCAAAAAATATAATTCAAAATTTCCTAAGACAAGCTGTCGGGGATGGTTTTTTTCACGGCGACATGCATCAGGGAAATCTTTTTGTAGACTCAGATGGAAACATTATTCCGGTTGACTTTGGAATAATGGGTAGATTAGATAAAGATAATCGAAAATATTTAGCTGAAATTTTATATGGTTTCATTCAAAGAGATTATGAAAAGGTTGCTGACGTACATTTTATTGCAGGGCTAGTTCCTTTAGATCAGTCAAAAGATGCTTTTTCTCAAGCACTTAGATCCATCGGAGAGCCTATTTTTGGACAATCAATTAAAAATATTTCAGCGGGAAAATTATTAGCACAACTCTTTGAAATTACAGAACAATTCAACATGGCAACTCAGCCTCAACTTTTACTTTTGCAAAAAACTATGGTTGTGGTTGAAGGGGTAGCCAGAACACTTGATGAGGACGCAAATATCTGGGAAATATCAAAACCAGTTTTGGAAGGGTGGCTAAAAAAAGAAGTTGGGCCTGAAGCAAAGATAAATCAAGCTATCAAAACTACATCGCAAGTTATGGACAGACTACCAGAACTGCCAGGTATGATGGATAAAGCCTCAAAAGCATTGGAACTGCTTGCCGCTGGAACAGTGGCATCAAATAATGAGATGGCAAAAAAATTTGAATTTGAAAAATTAAAAATTAAAAATCAACAAAATAAAATAATTATATTTATCTTATTAGTGGTAATATCATTGTTAGTATTATTTAATTAAGCTCTAATGAAAAATAATAAAAAAATTTTATTAATTATTTCTGGTGGCATTGCTGCCTACAAAACTTTAGACTTAATTAGAAATTTACGCTCAAAGAACTATGAAATAAAAACAATATTAACAAAAACTGCAGAAGAATTTGTAACACCTTTGTCAATTTCATCATTGTCTAATAACAAAGTTTATCTTAACAAATTTGATCTTAATGAAGAAATTGAAATGGATCATATAGCTTTATCAAGATGGGCAGATTTAATTTTAGTAGCTCCTGCTACTGCCAATATCATTGAAAATATCTCTAATGGTTCGGCAAATGACTTTATTAATACTGTTATTCTTGCATCTAATAAAAAAATATTTTTAGCACCAGCGATGAATGTAAAAATGTGGGAAAAAGATGCTACTCAAATAAATGTCAAAAAATTGAAAAAAAGAAATTTTTCAATGATTGGTCCATCAGAGGGGCTTTTAGCTTGTGGTGAGTTCGGTGAAGGCAGAATGGCAAATGTTAATGAAATTGAATTTACAATCGATAATTTTTTTATAAAAAAAGATGTTAATTTATCAGCAGTAGTTACTGCCGGTCCAACAAGAGAATATATTGATCCTGTTAGATATATTTCAAATGAGTCTTCTGGCTTGCAAGGTTATTATATTGCTAAAAAAATGGTTGAGTGTGGAATTAAAACAAAGCTGATAATGGGCCCTTCTCAAATCAAAATTGAGGATAACATTAATACAGTAAAAGTTACAACCGCTCAGGAAATGCTTGAGGCGGTTAAAGAAAGTTTGCCTACAGATATTGCAGTATGTTCAGCGGCGGTTTCAGATTTTAGAACTGATAAATTTGAACAAAAAATTAAAAAAAATAATAAAGATTTAAATTTAAAACTATATCAAAATATGGACATACTAAGCTTTATAAGCAATCACAATAATTTACGACCAAAACTTGTCGTAGGTTTTGCAGCAGAAACAAATAATGTAATTGAATATGCTAAAAAAAAACTTGAACAAAAACATTGTGATTGGATAATTGCAAACGATGTTTCTGATAAAAATATTGGTTTTAATTCTAAAAATAATGAAATTTCGATAATTCATAAAAACCAAGAGATTGAAAAAATATCAAAAAGAGAAAAGTCTGAAATTGCAACATTATTAGTTCAAAAAATTTTAAAAGAATTTCCAATTAATGAAAATAAAAGCCTTAATTAAAAAACTTAATCCTAAAGTTAATATCCCTGAATACAAAACAACTGGCTCTTCAGGTTTAGATTTAGAAGCTTTTATTGAGCAAGATATTATAATTAGATCAAAAGAAACTGCATTAATTCCAACAGGAATTTCTGTAGCAATTCCTGAAAATTTAGAAATACAAATCCGACCAAGATCTGGGTTGGCATTTAAGAATAAAATTACAGTATTAAATACACCTGGAACTATTGATGCAGACTATAGAGGAGAAATTAAAATAATTTTAATAAACTTGGGTGACAAAGATTTTATAATTAAAAATGGTGATAGAATCGCGCAAATGGTTCTTTGTCCAATTGTGAAAGCAGAATTTCAAGTGAAAGATAATTTGCCAGAATCTATCAGAGGCGAAGGTGGTTTTGGCTCTACTGGTAAAAATTAATGTCACTAACAATTGATGAAATTGAAAGATACAAAGGTCAGATCAACTTAAAAAAAATAAATATTCAAGGACAATTAAAGTTAAAAAAAGAAAAAATCTTAATTATAGGAGCTGGTGGCATAGGTTCACCATGTGCACTTTTCTTGGCTCGGTCTGGTATTACAAATTTTGGAATTGTAGATTTTGATAAAGTCGCAAAAAGTAATTTACATCGACAGGTCTTATTCGATCAAAAAGATATAGGAAAACATAAAGCTGAAATTACCAAAAAAAAAATTCAGCTCATTAATAAAAAAATAAATATAAAAATATTTAAAAAAAAGATTAATGCTAAAAATATTAAATCAATAATAAAAAATTATAATTATATAATTGATGGTACAGATAATTTTCTTTCTAAATTAGTTATAAATGATGAATGTATTAAAAATAAAAAAAAATTATTTATTGGATCAGTAAGTAAATTTGATGCCCATATTTTTTTCTTTGATTTTTCAAAAAAGAGTGCTTGCTTAAAATGTTTTATGCCTAAGGCTCCAAATATTTCACCAAGTTGTCAAGATGAAGGTATACTTGGCACAGTAACAGGATCGACAGGGGCAATCATTTCAAATGAATTGATAAAAAATATTACAGGAATCAAGTCAAACCTGAAAAATCATGTTTTAGTTATAAACTTTGAAACACTTAATTTTAGGATGGTAAAAATTAAAAAAAGTCAAAAATGTAAAAATCATGGATAAAATTTTATTAATAATTTTTGCTATTTTTTTTTTATATCATTCATCTTCAGCCGAAATTAGAAGTTTAAAAAATAATAAAGTAAATGTTAGGCTTGGACCTTCCAAAACTTATCCAGTAAAATTTATTTATAAAAATAAATATTTGCCAGTTTTGATTATTGATGAACATTATAATTGGAGAAAAATTAAAGATTATGAAAATGACTTAGGATGGATACATATTTCTCAATTATCTAGAACAAGATCAACAGTAACTACAAAAAATAATCAGGTTATATTTTCATCTCCTACAATTTTTTCAAAGCCAAAAGCAAAGCTTGAAATATATCAAGTTTTAATAATTAGTGAGTGTACCAAAAATTGGTGTAAAGTTAAAAATTCAAAAATTAATGGATGGATTAAAAAAAATCATCTCTGGGGTATACAAAAAGATGAAATTATTAAAAAATAACAACGCGTTTTTTGTTTAAATAAATACTTCCATCAAGTATAAACATCTTCTTCATGACAAAAAAAAACTCCTTCACTTACGATGAGCTTATCTCTTGTGCTGATGGAGATATGTTTGGACTTGGTAATGCTAGATTACCTTCGCCTCCTATGCTGATGTTTGATCGAATAACAAAAATTACTGAAAATGGTGGACAGTTCAACAAAGGTTATATCGAAGCAGAACTAGATATAAAAAAAGATCTTTGGTTTTTTGACTGTCATTTTAAAACTGATCCAGTTATGCCTGGTTGTCTAGGATTAGATGCTCTTTGGCAACTTGTTGGTTTTTTTCTAGGATGGATTGGCAATCCTGGTAAAGGCAGAGCATTAGGTGTTGGGGAAGTTAAGTTTGTAGGTGAAGTTTTACAATCAAACAAGTTAGCTAAGTATAAAATCGATATGAAAAAAATTATCAGAAAAGGAGAGACGTCAGTAGGTTTAGGTGATGGTGTACTTTTAATTGATGATAAACAAATATATAGTACTAAAAATTTAAAAGTAGGTTTATTTAAAAGTAATTTATGAGAAGAGTAGTTATTACTGGATTTGGTATAGTTTCATCAATTGGAAACAATAATGAAGAGGTTTTAGACTCCTTATTAAATACTAAATCAGGCATAGTTTTTTCAGAAGAATACAAAGAATATGGTTTTAGAAGCCAAGTCTGTGGGTCTATAAAACTTAATTTAGATGAAGCTTTAGAGAGAAAAGAAAAAAGATTTATGGGCGATGGTTCAGCCTATGCCTATATTGCCATGAAAGAGGCTGTTAAAAATTCTGGCCTTGAAGAAAAAGATATCAGTAATATTAAAACTGGAATTGTAATAGGTTCTGGTGGTCCATCAATTAAAAATGTAATTCATGCGGTAGATACTACGAGAAAATCTTCGCCAAAAAAAATGGGACCTTTGATTGTACCAAGAACTATGTCTAGTACATGCTCTGCTACACTAGCAGTTCCATTCAAAATAAAAGGTATAAATTATTCTATAAGTTCGGCTTGTGCTACTAGCGCTCACTGTATTGGAAATGGAATGGAGTTAATTCAATCTGGAAAACAAGATATTATCTTTGCAGGTGGTGGTGAAGAATTAGAGTGGGGAATGTCAGCAATGTTTGATGCCATGCCTGCACTATCATCGAAAAGAAATGACACACCTCAAAAAGCATCTAGAGCTTACGATGCAGACCGTGATGGATTTGTAATTGCAGGTGGTGCAGCTGTTTTAGTTCTTGAAGAAATGGAGAGAGCAAAATCAAGAGGAGCAAAAATTTATGCTGAAATTACTGGCTATGGTGCTACATCAGACGGTTATGATATGGTTCAGCCTTCTGGAGAAGGGGCTGTGAGATGTATGAAAATGGCTTTATCAACGAAAAGAAATAAGAAAGTTGATTACATTAATACCCATGGAACATCTACACCAATTGGAGATGTAAAAGAGCTAGAGGCTATAAAAGAAACTTTTGGAAATGACGTTCCTTCTATGAGTTCTACAAAATCTATAACTGGTCACTCATTAGGTGCCGTATCAGCTCAAGAAGCTGTATTTTGCCTTCTCATGATGGAGCATGGATTCATGGCTGAGTCAGCTAATATTGAAAATTTAGATGAGAAAGCAAAAGATCTACCAATATTAAGAAAAGTAGAAAAAAAAGATTTAAATTGCGTCATGTCAAATAGTTTTGGTTTTGGAGGAACAAACTCAACACTGATTTTTGAGAAGGTTTAAAATGCTTTTAAAAGGTAAAAAAGGATTAATCATGGGTGTTGCTAATGACAGGTCAATAGCTTGGGGTATATCAAAAAAACTATCAGAACATGGCGCCGAATTAGCTTTTACTTATGTGGGTGATGCTTTAAAAAAAAGAGTAATTCCATTAGCCGAATCTTTGGGTTCTAAGTTTACATTAGACTGTAATGTTGAAAATAAAGAGCAAATTGTAAATACTTTTCAGGAAATTAAAGATAAATGGGGTGAATTAGATTTTGTTGTTCATGCAGTAGCTTTTTCAGATAAATCTGAATTATCAGGAGAATATTTAAATACTACAAGAGATAATTTTTTAAGAAGTATGCTCATCTCATGTTTTTCGTTTACAGAAGTTGCAAAAGAAGCAGCGCCATTGATGAAGCAAGGTGGAAGTATGATTACTTTAACTTACGAGTCTACTAAGACAATTCCTAACTATAATGTAATGGGAGTTTGCAAGTCTGCCCTTGAAACAAGTACAAAATATTTAGCAAGAGATCTTGGTAAAAATGGTATTAGGGTTAACGCGATAAGCGCAGGACCGATCAAAACTCTTGCAGCATCGGCAATCGGAGATGCTAAATTTTTATACAAGTGGAATGAAGACCATTCTTTCTTGAAACGAAATGTTGATATTCATGATGTTGGAAACTCAGCATTATATCTTCTAAGTGACCTTGCAGGTGGTGTTACCGGTGAAATTCACTATGTGGACGCTGGTTATAATAAAGTTGGAATGCCAGATCCTAAAAATATGTCTTAAGAACCTAAAGCCTCTTTAATAGATAGCTTTACTTTTCCCCTGTCAAATCCAATAACTTTAACTTTAACTTCATCGCCTTCTTTGACTACATCTGAGACTTTTTCTACTCTTTTTTCAGCTAACTGAGAAATATGCACCAATCCATCTTGTTTTCCTAAAAAGTTTACAAATGCACCGAAATCCATAATCTTAACTACTTTTCCAGAGTAAATTTTTCCAACCTCAGGCTTTTCTACTAGTGAATTTATCATTTGAATTGCTTTATCTCTAGTTTCTTGATCTGCAGCTGAAACTGTTACTTCTCCACTATCATTAATATCAACTTTTGCGCCAGATACTTCAACAATCTCTCTGATGTTTGCTCCACCTTTTCCAATCACAGTTGCGATATCTTTTTTATCAACTTGAATTTTTTCCATTCTAGGAGTGTATTGCGATAATTCTTTATTAGACTCTTTGATAGCTTTTGCCATTTCATTTAAAATATCTAATCTTCCTTTTTTAGCTTGCTCTAAAGCTTTCTCCATAATTTCAAAAGTAATACCGTTAATTTTAATATCCATTTGAAGAGAGGTGATTCCATCTGCAGACCCTGCAACTTTGAAATCCATATCGCCAAGATGATCTTCATCACCTAAAATGTCGCTTAATACTGAAAATTCGTCACTCTCTTTAATTAAACCCATTGCAATACCAGCAATTGGTTTTGCTATCGGAACACCCGCATGCATTAAAGCCATTGATGAACCACAAACAGTCGCCATTGAAGAAGAACCGTTAGACTCAGTAATATCTGATACAATTCTGATCGTATATGGAAAATCTTCATGCTTAGGAAGTGCTGCATTTATTGCTCTCCAGGCAAGTTTACCATGACCAATTTCCCTTCTTCCAGTTCCACCGACTCTTCCAACCTCTCCTACAGAAAATGGAGGGAAGTTATAGTGAAGCATAAATCTAGATTTTTGCATCCCTTCTAGACTTTCAAACCTTTGTTCATCGTCAGATGTTCCAAGTGTAGCAGCAACAATTGCCTGTGTCTCACCTCTTGTAAACAAAGATGATCCATGAGCTCTTGGAATAATTCCTACTTCACATAAAATATCTCTAACTTCATCTAATTTTCTGCCATCTATTCTAGATTTCTCTTTTAAAATTTTTGTTCTAACAATATCTTTTTCTAAAGACTTTAATTGGTCTTTAATTTGAACTTTTGTGTATGTTTCATCACCTTCGAATAATTGTTCTACTTTTTCATTAGCTTCGCTAATCATAGAAGAGCGTTGCTTTTTATCTTTTTCAGAAAAAGCTTTGACTAAATGATCTCTAACCTCTGAAGAAATTTTTGATTTTAATTCTGAAAAATCTTTACTTTCAATTTCCCATTTAGGTTTGCTTGCTTCTTTAGCTAATTCTTCAATCAAATTAATAACTGGTAAGAAATTTTCATGGCCAAATTTCACAGCATCTAACATCTGAGCCTCTGTTAAACCTGAAGCTTCTGACTCAACCATTAAAACTGCTTCTTTGGTACCAGCAACAACTAATTCTAGGTTAGAACTTTTAATACTTTCTTTTGAAGGGTTTAAAATAAACTTACCATCAATCAAACCCACTTTGGAAGCAGCAACTGGACCTTGAAAAGGCAAGCCAGAAATACTTAGTGCTGCAGAACTTGCAATCACTGCTAAAATATCTGGATCACATTCTTTGTCATATGATAGTACGGTTGTTAAAACTTGCGTCTCATTTCTAAACTGATCCGGGAATAATGGTCTAATTGGTCTATCAATTAACCTTGAAATTAATGTTTCGCTTTCAGTTGGTCTTGCTTCTCTTTTAAAATAACCACCAGGAATTTTTCCAGCAGCATAAAACTTTTCTTGATAGTTTACAGTTAAAGGAAAAAAATCTGTATCCGGATTTGCTTTCTTCGAAGCAACTGCAGTTGAAATGATTACAGTATCACCCCATCTTAATATAACTGCACCATCTGCTTGTCGTGCAATTTTACCAGTTTCTATTGATAAATTTTTTCCCGCCCAATTAATTTCTTTTTTGACAATGTTAAACATGAATTAGCTCCAACTATTTTCTTAGTCCAAGCTGCTCAATAACTTTTTTATATAAGGTTGGTTCTTTTTTATTTAAGTAATCTAAAAGTTTTTTTCTTCTAATAATTAATTTACTTAACCCAGTATTTGAGTGCTTGTCTTTTTTGTTATTTTTAAAATGTTCAGTTAAATATTTAATTCTCTCAGTTAAAATACCAATTTGAACTTCAGAAGATCCCACATCTTTGTCAGATTTTTGAAGCATCTTAATTACTTTGCTTTTATCTAAGTCTTTTTTACTCATTAATATTTAAAATCCTTTTTGGATAAAAAACTCCATTTTTCATAGAACCCAAAGCCACAACGTTTTGATGATAATCTGCTAGAATTTCTTTATGCTCTTTAGAACCAACTTCTTCCAACATGCTTACTTTCATTCCGTTTTTAATAAGCTTTAATTTTTTATCGTTAATTTCAATTGTGGGTATATGATATAAAACAGACTTAATATCAAGCATGTATTTAAAAAAATCATTAATATTTTCGTTATTTATCAGTGTTTTTAGAGCATAAGAGTTTTTTTTTCTAAAAATTCCATCTCTTAATCTTACAATTTTAGAGCAATAACAAAAAGTTTTTAGCTCCATTGCTATATCTTTGGCTAAGCTCCTAACGTAAGTTCCACTCTCACAACTGACTACAAATAAAGATTTTTTATTATTAAAGTCATGGTTTAAAATTTTTAATCCATAAATTTCTTTTTTTACTTTTTTAAGTTCAAATTTAACTCCTTCTCTAGCAAGCTGGTATGCTCTTTTTCCATCAATTTTTTTTGCAGAAAATTCAGGCGGGCTTTGATTAATTATACCAATAAACTTTTTAATTGCTTTTTTAATATGTTCATATGACGGTGTAATTTTAGATATATTAATTACTTCACCTTCAGAATCTAAAGTATTGGTTTGCTTGCCCCAATTCACTTCAAAAAAATAAGTTTTTTTAGACTTATTAATTAAAGGAATTGTTTTAGTTGCTTCATTTATTGCTATTGGCAAAACACCTTCTGCCATAGGATCAAGAGTTCCAATATGACCAATCTTTTTTAATTTAAATTTTTTTTTTAGTAAGTTTAAACAATATGATGAGGTAAAACCTGTGGGCTTATATAAATTTATCCAACCGTGAACCATTAGTCTTTGTCTTTTAACAATAAATTTTCTATTTTTTCTGCATAATCAAATGACTCATCAATAACAAAATTTAGATTAGGCATAAATTTAGCTGTCCATTCTTTTGATGCAGATTTTTTTATTTCTAAGGAATATTCATTTAATGTTTTTAAAAATTTATCTATATCTCTTCCTGCCAGTGGCATGAAGAAAACCTTTGCATGCTTAAGGTCAGGAGATACTCTGACCTCAGTAATAGTTACTAATTTGGTATCAATTTCTGGTAATATAATATTTTGCTGAATAAATGACCTGGCTAAAATTTTTTTTAGATTTTCACCTGCCTTAAGTTGTCTTTGGGTGAATGGCTGATTATTATTTTTCATTATTACTCTCTATCAACTGTAACAATCTGAAAAATTTCTATGATATCTCCTTTTTTATAATCTATAAAATCTTTTATTGTTAGACCACATTCCAGTCCCGACTTTACTTCTTTTGCCTCATTTTTTTCTCTAAATAAACTTCCAATTTTTCCAGTATAAACCACAGTTCCATCTCTAGTTAATCTTGCATCAGAATTATTTCTTACTTCACCCTGCGTAACTTTAACTCCTGCTACTTTGCCTGCTTTTGAAACATTAAAAACTTCCAATACTTCGCATTGTCCAATACTTTCCTCTTTTGTCTCAGGTTCCAAAGTCCCTTTTATCGATTTTTCAACAAAGTCTATTGCCTCATAAATAATATTAAAATAGCTGATGTCCATCTTGTAACTATTAGCCAATTCTTTAGCTTCTTTATTAGGTCTAACATTAAAGCCTAAAATTTTAGCATTTGATGCCTTGGCTAAAGTTACATCCGTTTCTGTAACAGGGCCTACTGCAGATAAAATTATTTTTGGTTTAATTTTCTCGATTTCAATTTTTAATAATGCTGCGTTTATAGCCTCAAGTGAACCGTGTACATCGGCTTTTACTACAATATTTAACGTTTCAGCTTTATCTGCATTTCCAAAAATATCATCATTGTCAGTAGTTGATTTTAAAGTTTTTTGTTTTGCTCCATTTTGTCTAAATTCCAGTATTTCTGAAATCTTATTTTCATCATTCAAAACTATAAAATCATCCCCCGCGCTTGTAACACTTTCAAAACCTATAACTTCTACAGGTGTAGAGGGTTCGGCTTGAGAAATTTGTTTGTTATTATAATCAAACATTGCTCTTACTTTACCTTTTGCTGCTCCACTCACAAAAGTATCGCCTCTTTTTAAAGTTCCACTAGTTACAAGAACTGTCGAAACAGGTCCTTTGCCTTTATCTAGCCTAGACTCAATAACAACACCTTTGGCAAAGCTATCCTTTTTAGTTTTTAAGTCTAATAATTCAGACTGTAATAAAATATTTTCTTTTAACTTATCTAAATTTGTTTTTTTTATTGCTGATATTTCAGTGCACAAAACATCACCACCCATTTCTTCAACAATAAGTTCGTGTTCTAAAAGTTGATTTTTAACTTTATTAGGGTCAACACCTGGCAAATCACATTTGTTTACAGCTACTAAAATTGGAACACCTGCTGCCTTCGAGTGCTGTATTGCTTCAATTGTTTGAGGTTTAATTCCATCATTTGCTGCAACAACAAGTATAACTATATCTGTAATTTTTGATCCTCTGGCTCTCATTTCAGTGAATGCTGCATGTCCAGGCGTATCAATAAAAGTTATTAATTGCTTATCATTAACTTTTACTTGATAAGCACCAATATGCTGAGTGATACCGCCATGCTCTGTTGACACTACGTTTGCTTGCCTTAAAGCATCTAACAATGAGGTTTTTCCATGATCAACATGGCCCATAACTGTTACAACAGGCGGCCTTGGATCACTGCCTTTATCTTCTTTTTCTTCTTCAACTATTTTTTTAATTTGATCTTCAGTAACATCTCCTCTAATTGCATTGTGTCCAAATTCACCAACAATAAATTCTGCAGTATCAGCATCAATACTATGATTAACTGTAACTTTTACATTTTTTTCTAATAAATATTTTATAATTGCACTTGATTTTTCAGCCATTCGATTTGCAAGTTCTTGAATAGTAATAACAGAAGGAATATTCACATCTCTTGCGATTTTCTGGATTTCCTCCTGATCGTCATCTTTTTTAAACTGCTTTTCTCTGGCTCTTTTAACCGATGCATGGCTTCTTTGACGCTCTATTTCATCGGCATCTGTTAAAGCCCTTCCTAGTGTAAGTTTGTAATCTCTTCTTTTTCCCTCAACTTTTTTTTCACTCTTTTTTTTGCCCTTATGCAACTCTTCTTGTATCTTTTTTTTAGCCCACTCTTTGGCATTTTTTTTCTTTTCATCAGATGGAGGTGTTATTTTTGGAGCAAAAGGTTTTGAAAATGGCTTCTTTTCAAAAGTTTGTTTTTTGTCTTGTGATCTAAAATTAGGGTTTTTTCTCTCTACTACAACTTTACCTTGAGTTTTGGTGCTATTATCGTTGAACTTTCGAGGTGTACCCTTGAAATTTTTTAAGGTCAGTTTTTTTTTCTTTTCTTTGCTCATATTTACCCTCGAAACTCATTGTTAAAAATTAAAAACTTTTTTTCTTGCACGCATAATTAAATCTTCAGCATCTTTTCTTGGAATATTAAATTCTTCTAATACTCCATCAAATTTTTCTCTTTTACCTTTGATTTCATCATATCCACCCACAATTTCATCCGTAGATAACTCTGCAAAATCTTTTAAAGTTTTGATATTTTCCTCACCTAACGTCAAAAGCATGCCCAAAGTTAAACCTTTATGATTTGCTAAATCTTCTTCAATTCCAAGCTCTTGCACTTTGCTTGCAATCTCTTTTTCTTCTTCTTCTAAAAACTCTTTAGCCCTATCTTGTAGTTCCTTGGCTGTTTCTTCATCAAAACCATCAATTTTTAAAAAGTCATCAACATTTGCATTATTAATATCTTTGATAGTGTTAAAACCTTCAGAGACTAAAAGTTGAGCCATGGTTGTATCAATTTCTAAAGCTTTAATAAGTTTTGAAGAATTTTCTTTAAATTCACTTTGTCTTTTTTCTGACTCTTCTTTATCTGTTAAAATATCAATTTCATAATCTAATAATTTAGAAGCTAACCTAACGTTCTGACCTCTTCTTCCAATCGCTTTACTTAAATTGTTTTCATCAATAACAACTTCTGCTCTTCTATTCTCTTGATCTAAAACAACTTTCATCACTTCAGCTGGCGCTAAAGCACTAACAACTAATGAGCCAACATCTTCTGTCCAATTAATAATATCAATCTTTTCACCTTGAAGTTCATTAACAATAGTTTGTACACGACTTCCTCGCATACCCACACAAGCTCCAACTGGGTCAATAGAACTATCTTTTGATTGTACACAAATTTTTGCACGACTACCTGGGTCCCTCGCTACGGATTTAATCGAAATTGTGCCTTCATAAATTTCTGGAACTTCTTGCTGGAAAAGCTTTGCTAAAAACTGAGGATGAGCTCTAGATAAGAAAATTTGTGGACCCTTATTTTCTCTTCTTACATCATAACAATAAGCTTTTACTCTATCACCATTTTTTAAATTTTCTCTTGGAATTAATTCCTCACGTCTAATAATCGCCTCTGATTTTTGCAAGTCTACAATAATATTTCCAAACTCTGATCTTTTTACGATACCACTTAAAATTTCTCCAACTTTATCTTTAAACTCATTAAACTGTCTATCTCTCTCAGCATCTCTAATCTGAACTGAAATAACTTGTTTAGCTGTTTGTGCTGCAATTCTTCCAAAATCAATCGGTGGAAGCTCTTCCTTTATCTCTCCTCCAATTTCGGCAGAAGGATCTTTTTGCTTTGCTTCATCCAAACTAATTTCTGAGTGACTTTCTAAAACTTTTTCAACAACTTTTAATTTTCGACCAAGTTCAATAATGCCCGTTTCCCTATCGATGCTGACATAAATATCATTTTCTGATCCGTAGCGTGTTCTCGCTGCCTTCTCAATTGCAGTTTCCATTGATGATAAAACTAGATCTTTATCTATCGATTTTTCGGCTGCAACTGCATCCGCTATTCTTATTAATTCTGTGCTATCAATTCTATTATTAAGCATTTTTTAATTATGTAAAAAAAAATGGGCATAAGCCCATTTTTTAAATTAACAATTTACAAGGTAAATAAACGAAAATTTAAATTTTATCAATCTTTAAAAAATTTATATTATTCTTCAATTTTAAAGCTCTTGCATGATATCTTGTGATTATAGTGGGTGTTTTTTTGTAGCTTTTTACAGATATTTTAAGCTCCTTTTTCAATGATTTAGACTTATTCTTAACGTCATTAAAATAATTGTAATTATCAGAACCGAAATAAATTGTCCCTTTAGAATTACAATGAGAGATAAGTAATTTTAAAAATTGATAGTTAACTAGTCTTCTTTTATGGTGTCTTTTTTTTGGCCATGGGTCTGGAAAAAAAATATAACATTGATCAAAACAGTAGTTTTTGAATTTTTTTTCGAATTTTTGAAAAACAAATGGAAATAAAAATACGTTTTTGATTTTATTTTTTGAACAATAATATGCCGTATTAGCTAAACCATTTTTAAATGGCTCAATTCCTATTACCAAGTTTTTTTTATATTTTTTTGATAAAAAAAATAAATTTTCCCCAACCCCAGAACCTATTTCAATAATAATCTTTTTTCTTTTATTAAAAAAAGATTTTGTAATTTTTTGTTTATTAATGAATTTTTTTAAAATTTTTTTTTTTCTTGAGAAAGTGTTCTTGATTGCAAACGACCGAAAAAAAGTCTCTCTTTAATCATTAAATATTTTTAAACAAATCAACAATATCAGTTTTTTCCCAAGTAAATGTTCCATCAGCACCTGGCTGCCTTCCAAAATGACCATAAGCTGCTGTTGGTTTGTAAATAGGATTATTTAAATTTAATTTTTCTCTTATTCCTCTTGGACTTAAGTTAATTTCTTTTCTAATTACACTTTCTACTTTTTCAGATAGTTTTTGATCGCCATTAAATAGATCAATATAAATTGATAGTGGTTGCGAAACTCCTATTGCATAAGATAATTGAATTACGCATTTATCACTGACTCCTGCTGCAACAATATTTTTAGCTAAATATCTTGAAATATAAGCTGCAGATCTATCAACCTTTGTTGGATCTTTTCCTGAAAAAGCACCGCCGCCATGTAAAGCTGCTCCTCCGTATGTATCAACTATGATTTTTCTACCTGTTAATCCTGTATCACCATCAGGTCCTCCGATTACAAATCTGCCAGTTGGGTTTACATAAAATTGCTCTTCCGGACAATCCCAACCTTCTGGCAAAACTTTTTTTACGTAAGGTCTTACTATTTCTTTTACATCATTCTGATCTAACTTTTCATCATGTTGAGTTGAAATTACTACTGAAGAAACACCTGTTGGTTTTCCATTTTTATAAACAACAGATATTTGGCTTTTTGAATCTGGTCCTAATCCTTTTTCTTTCCCTGACTTACGTACATGCGCTAACTCTTCTAAAATTTTATGAGAATATAAGATTGGAGCTGGCATTAATTCCTTTGTTTCATTGCAAGCATAACCAAACATAATTCCTTGGTCACCAGCACCTTCATCTTTTTCATTTCCAGATGAATCTACTCCTTGAGCAATGTCAGTTGATTGAGCATGTAAATAATTAAAAAATTCTAATTTTTCGTGATGGAAGCCCTCTTGTTCATAACCAATTTCTTTTATTGTATTCCTCACTGCTTTTTCAATTTCTTCAGAACTAATTTCTGGGCCTCTAATTTCACCCGACAAAACAACTTTATTGGTCGTTGTTAAAGTCTCACAAGCAACTCTGCTTTCATTAAATTTGGATAAATACAGGTCCACTATAGTGTCTGAAACTTTATCACAAACTTTGTCTGGATGACCTTCTGAAACTGATTCTGATGTAAAGATGAAATCTTTCATAATTTGAACTAGCAATTATAAACAATCTTTAACGTTGTCAAATCTAAATTGTAATCTTAAAGAATTTTAAATATTCTGATTTTTTTTATCTTTCTAGGGTCAGCTTCAATAATCTCAAATTGATAAGTATTATCCACCTTGATTACCTCACCAGCATAAGGAACTCTGTTAATCTTGGAAAATATATACCCCCCCAGAGTATCAACATTTTCTTCAACAATACTCAAGTTTGACTCATGGTTAAAATCGTCTAACGTCATATCTGCTTTTGCTTCAAAAGTATTAGAGTCTATTTTTTTAAAATTAAAATCATCATCTTTATCGTGTTCATCTTCAATTTCTCCTACAATTTCCTCTATAACATCTTCAATCGTAATTAATCCATCAGTTCCACCATGCTCATCTATAACTAAAGCCATATGAAGTTTGGTAGCTTGCATTTTTAATAATAAATTCATAACAGGCATTGTTGGAGGAACAAATAAGACCTCTCTCATAATTTTTTTTATATTAAAATCATTATGATTTGATCCTGAGAATTTAATTATATCCTTTATGTGTATCATACCCAACACATCATCAAGGTCTTTTCTAAATACAGGCATTCTTGAATGCGATTCTTTATCAATTGTATCTATAATATTTTGAAAAGAAGAGTCTTGTGAAATCGCAATAATTGAAGCTCTTGGTATCATTACATCATCTGCTTTTAATTTATTGATACTTAAAATATTTGATAAAATTGATTTTTCTTTAGAACTTAAGTCTATATTTTGACTTTCCTCGTTTGATTTTTCATCAATAACATCTTTAATACTATCTCTTAAACTCTGATTATTACCTAAAAAATTTATTTTTTTAATAAGTTTAGAAATTATATTTAAATTTTCTTTTTTACTCATGCTAATTTTAATATTTTGTTTTGTATCTTTTCCATTTTTAAAAAATTTTTCTCATTATCATGATCATAACCAATCAAATGAAGAAAGCCATGAACAAGCATTTTTTTTAAATATTCTTCAAATTCAATTCCTTGTTTTTTTATATAGTTGAAGGATAAAGCTAAATCACCCAAGTATATATTTTTTTGTTTTAATTTTTTTTTAAAAAAACTAGGTTTTTCACTAGGAAAAGAGAGAATATCGGTATCTTTTTTTTTATTTCTATACTTGTAATTTAATGAGGTCATTTTTTTTGTATTCGTCAATAAAACAGAAATTTCAATATTTTTAGATAAAAATTTTTTCTCACTCATGATGCTTTTCTTTAAAATATTTTTTATTTTTTTCTCAACATTAGTCGAATCTTTAAGCCAGATTTTTGAATCGCAAGATATATGAATTTTATGCATTATTGATTTTTTTTATAAGCATCAATAATTTTTGATACAAGAGGGTGTCTTTGAACATCTGAAGTGTCAAATCTGGTAATTTTTATCTCATCTATATCATCTAAAATGTTGATAGACTTTAATAACCCTGAGGATTTTGATCCAGGCAAATCAATTTGACTAGGGTCACCATTAACAACCATAGTAGTATTTTTTCCAAGTCTAGTTAAAAACATTTTTATTTGAGTGTCGGTAGCATTTTGTGCTTCATCTAAAATCACAAAAGAATCCTTTAGGGTTCTTCCTCTCATAAATGCTAATGGAGCAATTTCAACAGTTCCATCTTCAATTTTTTTTTGCATTTTCTCATAGCCTACTAGCTCATAAAGAGAATCGTACAGCGGTATGAGATATGGGTCAATTTTTTCTTTCAAATCACCTGGTAAGAAACCAAGATTCTCACCTGCCTCAACAGCAGGCCTAGATAAAATAATTTTTTTGACTTCACCGCTCATTAATTTACTCACAGCAACAGCTACGGCTAAATAAGTTTTACCGGTACCAGCTGGTCCGAGAGAAAAAATTATGCTATTTTTTGCTAAATTATTAATATAAGTTTTTTGCTTTTCAGTTCTTGCAAAAATATTTTTTCTTGGCGTTTTTATAACAACATCGTTAGCTAACACATCATTATTTGATGACGACTCAAAGTGATATAAAGATTTTACATCTTCTTCTTCAAGTTCTTTGCTTAATGACTTTTGTAACATTTGATTAATTGTATTTATAACTAATTTGCTTTTAGAGTTATCACCCTTAATTGTAATTAAATTTCCCCTTAAATTAATTACTGTTCCAGATAATGTTTCTAAAACTTTTAAAAACGAGTCTTGAACACCAACAATTCTATTTAAAGCCTTATTGTCGTTTACATATAAGCTAGTTGATAAACTATCGTTTTCTATGATTTGAAAAAGGTTTGCTGTCAATTAATTTACGCTATTCTGCCAAATAAATTATTTCTATTAGCATTTTCTATAAAAATTTTCTTTATTTCGCCAGCTTTAATTACAGTATTTTTAATAAATACTGGCGTCATATATTGATTGCGACCAAAAAATTGTTCTTCATTTTGTGTTTTGTTCTCAAACAAAACACTATTCTCATGATTAATCATAGAGTGATTGAACTCAATTTGCTGTTTGAACAAAAGACCTTGTAGTTCTTCTAATCTTTTTTGTGATATATTATTGTCTACTTCACTTAAATTTGTGGCTGGTGTACCTGGCCTTTGACTATAAATAAATGAATAAGATAGTGAAAACTTTACTTCTTTAACTAAATTTATTGTATCAAGATGATCTTCATTAGTTTCTCCTGGAAATCCAACTATAAAATCACTTGAAAACTGAATATCTGATTTTTCTTTTCTAAATTTTTCTATAAGGTTTAAATAATCTGAACGGGTATGATTTCTATTCATTAGTTTCAAAATTTTATCAGAACCTGATTGAACCGGTAAATGCAGTTGTGGCATCAATTTAGGCTCTTCTCCAAATAAAGATATTAATTCTTGATCAAAATCATTTGGATGTGAAGTCGTAAATCTTATTCTTTTTACATTATTAATTTTTGCTATTTTTTTTATTAATTTTGCCAAAGAGATATCATTATTTTTATATGCACTAACATTTTGGCCAAGAAGAACAATTTCTTTAGTACCGTTATCTGTTAACAACAAAATTTCGTCTAATATTTTATTATGATCTCTGGAAAATTCTGGACCACGTGTGTATGGCACAACACAAAATTTGCAAAATTTATCACAACCTTCTTGTATAGTCACAAAACTTGATATTTTCGATTTAGTATTTTTTAAATTTTTTAAAACATCAAATTTTCCATCTACATCCAGTTCGGTTTCAACAGATCTTTGTCTGTTGCTTTGGAAGCTTTTAATTAAAGAGGGTAATTTGTGGTAAGCCTGAGGTCCTACAACAATATCAACATAATCACTTTTTTCAAAAACCATAGATGACTCGGCTTGTGCTACACATCCAGCAAGAACAAAAATTGGTTTTTTCTTATTTTTATAAATTTTTTTTATTTTGCCAATGTCTGAATAAACTTTTTGAGTTGCTTTTTCTCTAATATGGCAAGTGTTGAAAATAAAACAGTCAGCTTCGTCAATCTTATCTATTTTTTGATATGCAATACTGTTCATTAAATCAGAAATTTTATTTGAATCGTATTCATTCATCTGACACCCAAACGTTTTAATATAGAATTTTTTTTGATTCATTTTTTTTTACAATAAAGCTCTAAACGATGATCAATGAGCTCGTAGCCCAACCTCTTGGCAATTTTTTTTTTTAAAGTTTCAATCTCATCATCTACAAATTCAATAATTTCACCTGAATTAACATCTATTAGATGATCGTGATGATTTTCTGTTGCAACTTCATATCTTGCTTTACCAGCTTTAAAATCATGTTTTTCAATAATTCCGTTTTCTTCAAGTAACTTTACCGTTCTGTAAACAGTAGCAACACTAATTTTTTTATCTATTTTTACAGCCCTATTAAATATTTCATCAACATCAGGATGAAACTTTGTGTCTGAAATAGTCTCTTCTAATAATCTTACGATAACTTTTCTTTGATCTGTTAACCTTAAGCCTCGGTCCTGGCAAATTTTTTCCAAACTTATCGCAAATGGAGATGTTTTAATCATTTGTGAATTATATTTTAACTAGAATGAAATTGGTACAATTTTCTTAGCAAATCTATTCTTCAATAATAAAGACTTTATGTCTTTAATATTTAATTCCAAATTTGACTTATAATTGTTAAATTTTGCTAAATCTTCTTTTTTTATTTTATTAATATTTTTATTTTTTACATTTAATAATATATTTTGATTTTTAAGAGAAATTAAAGCTTTGGTCTTTTTATGTTTTTTTGCATTTAATAAATCAAAATTGTTAAAAGCTAATAACTTGCAACCAAATACTAGAGAAATTATTTTTGACAAAACAATAGAATTTCTTATTGAAATTATTTGACCAGGTCCGACATTTACATAAATTACGAAAGAACTATCTAGCTTTAGTTTTTTTTTTTTTAAAAAATCAAAAAATACTAATGGTAATTTTTCTGTTTTATGCAAATTTTTAATTTTTTTAGTAAAAGTTTTGTTATCTGAAATTAGAAAAAAAGATCCATTGCCTAAAGTAAAATTAATTATTAACGATTTATTTTTAACCATTTAGCTTACGCTAAATTTAATTTTTTTGTTGGAAGAAGAATGGATTTATCAAAATCTGTAAGGCTATTTTGCTCAATAATCTTTTGTAAATAAAAAACATATTTATCTTTAATTTCAGAGTATTTATCTAGATGCTTCGATAGCTCAAGACCAGAAATTTCTAAATTATCATTTCTCATTTTTGATCTTTCTTGTCTTAGTCCTTCGTATGATTTGTGAGTATTTAGATTTTTTTTATAAGCTTTAACCGAAGCTCTAATAATATCAAATTTTGTTACTTTAAATGACTGATCTTCATCTCTATCCAAAGGAATAATTCCTGCGTTTTTCTTCCAAGTTCTTTGACCGAATAAGGAATTACCTTCCAGCGCAAACCTTGATGTGCCCCAACCACTTTCATATGCTGCTTGAGCTATTGCGAGTGACGGTGGAATGATATCAGCTCTTTCCAACAGTAAATTAAAGTCACCACTCTTAACTTTGTAGTATTTAAATTTTTCTTCTAACCAGTTTTTGTCGGTTTTAGAAATTTTTGAAGATTTTGATAAAAATAATATTTTTTTTCTCTCTGCTAAAATATCTTCATTTTCAGATAATACTAAAGGCAAAACAATTTGTATAAATATCTTTTTTCGATTTTGAATATTTTCTAATTCATTTATACCTCGCGGAAGCTGAGTGAAAAATACAGGCTTAACAGGTTTCCCATCCCTTATCTCTTTTAAATCATATTTTAGTTCATTGAATAAAGCTAAGACACTTCTTGCATGAGGCGTATTGAAACCTCTGGTGTCTCTTTCTTCAAAAAACTTATTTTCAACATCTTCTTTTGGTTCTTCAATCTTAACTGAGGCTAGTTCTTTTTGAGCATAAGTCGACTTTACTAAGGCAGTATTTTTTTGAATAACTCCAGGCAATAATACCAGTGCAAAAACACAGGCAACCATCAGTCCTGCTCTCATTAAATTGAAATATGACTCTCTTTGTGTTTGTTCTTTTGATAATCTTGGAGTTTCGTCTTTTGGAATGGCTATACCATTCCTTAATAAAATTAATTCAATTTGTTTAGCTGTAAGCTTACGTCCTTTCTCCTCATAAAAAAGATACTCTTCTACCTCATACTTTTTAGCTGTAAGTATTAAATGATTTAGATAATTATATTTTTTTTTACTCATTAATATTAAATGCTTCAACTGAAGTTACTTCAGGAACATAGTGCTTGATCATTCTTTCCACTCCATGTTTTAATGTTACAGTTGAGCTCGGACAACCCGCACAAGCTCCTTTTAACATCACCTCAGCAACCCCATCTTTAAATGATTTTAATCTAATATCACCGCCATCCATAGCAACAGCGGGTCTAATTTTTTCATTTAAAACTTCTTCAATTCTTTTTGAAATATCATCTGTAAATTGACTTTCCTCTTCAAAAGATAGAGCATTAAAATTTTCAGAAATCCTTTTATTTAACGTTTCTAGAATATCTTGAACAATATCGTCCCATGATGAGTCTTTATTTTTTTTAATAGAAATAAAATTTTTATCTAAATAGACTAATTCTAATTCTTTAATTAAAAATAAATCATTTACCAAATCAATTTTTGACTGATCACTTTTTTTGAATTCTTTTGAACCAATTTTTACAATCGTCTGATCAAAAACAAATTTTTTAGTATCTGGATTGGGTGTGTCGACTACATTTATCATCGGCTTTAAGTATTATTTTTGGCTCAATTTTTCAATGTTTATACAATAGAATCTATATCTTTTTCGCTCATAGAGCCAGGAACTAAAACAACGGGTATGGATAAATCTTTCATTTTACTAGATAATAAGGATTTAATTATAGGACCGGGGTTTTCACTTTCCTCAGAGGTTGCAAGAACTAAGAAACGTATATCGCTGTCTTCAGTTAAGACCTTTATTATCTCATCATCTCTTTTACCTAATTTAAGAATTATCTCAGTTTCAATCCCAAAATTTTCTTTTATTTTTTGTGCCCATGATCGGCATATTTTTTTAGCTTCACTAGTTTCTTCTTGTTCTATTAAATGCTCAACTTTTGACCATTGAGCATTAATTGCGTGATCAATGACATAAAGCATAGATAAACTACCGTTAGTATTCTTTGCTCTTTGAGCCGCAAAGTGGATTGCATTTTTTAGCTCTTTACTATTATCTACTACAACTAAAAACTTTTTTTTCATTAAATTAATCCTACAATTTTTTTCACTTCGATGATCGTTTTATTGGCAGTATTTGATGCCTGCTCGTTTCCATTTTTTAAAATTTTTATAAGTTGCTCTTTGTCATTTTTATATTCTTTAATTTTGTCTGAAATTGGACTTATTTTTTCTACTAATAATTCTGCAAGACTATTTTTAAAATCTGAGAAGCTTTTGCCATCAAAATTCTTTATAATTTTTTCTGGACTCTCTGAATTTAAACTTGCATAAATTTTAATTAAGTTTTGAGCTTCATATCTTTTAGTATCTAATGCTAGTATCCTTTCATTAATCGGTTCACTATCAGTTTTAGCTTTTTTAACTTTTTGCATAATTTGATCTTTGCTATCAGTTAAATTTATACGAGATAAATCTGACTCTTCAGACTTGCTCATTTTTTTAGTTCCATCCCTTAAGCTCATAATTCGAGCAACAGATTTTGGAATTATTGGCTCTGGAATTGTAAAAAAATCACTTTTATAATCATTATTAAACTTAGTTGCTATATCTCTACAGAGTTCTAAATGTTGTTTTTGATCTTCGCCAACAGGAACATGTGTTGCCTGATAAATTAAAATATCAGCAGCCATTAATATTGGATATGTATATAATCCAACACTTGCTTTTTCTTTGTTTGAACCAGCCTTTTCCTTAAATTGAGTCATTCGATTTAGCCAACCAACACGTGCGATACAATTTAAAATCCAAGACAATTCAGAATGCGCTTGAACTTGTGATTGGCAAAAAATAATATTTTTTTTTTCGTCCAATCCACACGCTAAAAAAGTTGCGGCTGTATTTAAAATATTTTCTCTTAGTTCGTCTGGATTTACAGAAACTGTAATAGCATGTAGATCTGCCAACATATAAAAACACTCATAATCATTTTGCATAGTTACAAAGTTTTTTATTGCGCCCAAATAATTACCAAGATGCAAATTACCAGTTGGCTGAATACCTGATAAAACTCTTTTTGAAGTCATTTATAATTTTTTAACTTAAAATCTTGTATACTAAAAGCTTTAAACAACGAAGTTATAAGAAAATAGACAATAATCGAATCTCCAACCACAAAAAATAAATAAAAAACTTTGCTTACAGATGTAGATGAAAACTCCTCTCTAAAATAGAAAAATTGAAAATATAAAATTGCACCCATTATAAGTGAAGAGGCTATAATCTTTGAAAATCTTTCGATAAAAAGTTTATCCGATAAATGAAATTTGTTTTTTTTTAAATTGAATTTATAAATAAATATAGCCAGCCAACATGAAATAGTTGTCCCAGCAGCGATAGATAAAAAACCATATTTTTTAAAAAATATAATACTTATCAAAATATTAGTCACAACAGTAAACACAGAAACTTTAAATGGAAAATTTGTATCTCCTCTAGCAAAATAAAAATTAGAATATAATTTTAAAAGTGAAAAAGCTGGTAAGCCAAAACCAAAAATAACTAGAGCATTTGCAGTATTATTAATACTGTCCTGATCAAAAGATCCGTATCCAAAAAGACAGGAAATTATTTGTTCTGCTCCAACAATAATTCCCATAGCTGCTGGTGCTGATAAAAATACAGATAACTCAACAGATCTATTTTGTATGAAGTAAACATTGTTTTGTGTTTCATTAATTATGACTTTGCTCAAAACTGGCAAAACTACAGTTCCAATTGCAATTCCCGATATAGCAAGTGGTAATTGATATATACGGTCGGCATAATATAAGTATGAAACAGCACTTGATTGAAATGAAGCTATTATGGTTCCAACTAAAATATTAATTTGCATTACTCCTGACGAAAAAATACTAGGTAGAAGTTTTTTAAAGAAAATTTTAACTTGATTAGTAAATTTTATAATCAAATCAATTTTAGGAAAAAAGAATTTTTTACAATAAATTATTAAAATTATTAATTGAATTAATCCTGCTAAAAATACTGCTATCGACATAAATTTTACAAATGATTGATCGAAAGATTTGGCTAAAAAAATTGCTAAAATTAAAAATAAATTTAAAATAATTGGTGCTGCAGCTGCTACTGCAAATTTTCCATTAGAATTTAATATTGCTGAAAAAAAAGAAGATAATGATACAAATAGTAGAAAAGGGAAAGTTATACGACTTAATTGTATTGCTAGATTGAATTTTTCAGGATCTGATGCAAAACCTGGTGAAATTAAATAAATAAATCCACCCATAAAAATTTCCGCAATTAAAGTTAAAATTAACAAAATTATTAACAAAAAATTAAAAACTAAATTTGTAAATTTTTTAGTGTCTTTCTTAGCTTTCAGCTTTGTATAAATAGGAATAAAAGCAGCATTAAACGTTCCTTCTGCAAACAATCTCCTAAATGTGTTTGGAAGTCTAAAGGCTACAAAAAAAGCATCAGCCATTGCTGTGGTACCAACAAATATTGCTATTAATATATCTCTAAAGTAACCCAAGACCCTGCTGAGAAGTGTTAATGAGCCAAAAGAACTGACTGCTTTTAAAATATTCATATAAGTTGTTTACACCTCATATCTTCTGGATTAATAATCTTCCACCATAATAATACGACAAAACTTTGAATGCCTAAAAAAAAAGAAACAATAGAGAAATATACTGATAAAGAAGCATTAGATTTTCACATTCAGGGTAAGCCTGGAAAGATAGAAATTATATCTTCTAAACAATTATCAACTCAAAGAGATCTGTCACTTGCATATTCTCCCGGTGTAGCTGTTCCTGTTTTAGAAATATCTAAAAATCCACAAACTGCTTATGAATATACAAGCAAAGGAAATTTAGTTGCAGTAGTAAGTAACGGTTCAGCAATTTTAGGTTTAGGGAATCTTGGCGCTCTTGCCTCAAAACCTGTAATGGAGGGAAAGTCAGTATTATTTAAAAGGTTTGCTGACATTGACTCAATAGACATCGAAGTGGACTCACAAGATGCTGAGGATATTATTAAAACTGTAAGCAATATTGCATGCTCTTTTGGAGGAATTAATCTTGAAGACATAGGCGCACCAGACTGTTTTGTTATTGAACAAAAATTAAAAGAATTAGTCGATATTCCCATTTTTCATGACGATCAACATGGTACAGCAATTATTACAACAGCTGGATTGATTAATGCATTAGATATTTCTGGCAAGTCAATTAAAGATGTAAAAATAGTAGTTAATGGTGCAGGTGCATCGGCTATTGCTTGTACTGAGCTTTTTAAAAACTCTGGGGTGCCAAATGAAAACGTAACAATGTGTGACCGGAAGGGCGTTATCTATCGTGGAAGAGAAGGAGTCGATCAGTGGAAATCTAAACATGCAATTGATACAAAAGATAGAACTTTAGAACAAGCTATCAAAGGTGCTGATGTAGTTTTAGGTTTGTCTGCTGCAGGAGCAATTACTCAAGATATGATTAAATCAATGGCAAAAAATCCGATCATATTTGCATGTGCAAATCCTGAACCAGAAATTAGACCAGAAAAAGTTTTAGAAGTGAGAGATGATGCAATAATAGCTACAGGAAGATCAGATTATCCAAACCAAGTAAATAACTTAATTGGTTTTCCATATATTTTTAGAGGAGCATTAGATGTACAAGCAAAAACTATAAATGAAGAAATGAAAGTAGCTGCAGCTCAAGCCATAGCAAAACTAGCTAGAGAAGATGTCCCGGATGAAGTTGTTGCGGCCTATGGTGGTGACAGACCTCATTACGGAAAAAATTACATAATACCGTCTACTTTTGATCCTAGGTTAATCACAACAATTCCTACTGCAGTCGCAAAAGCTGCTGTGAATAGCGGTGTAGCTCAAAAACCAATTAAAGATTTTGATGCTTATATTGATGAGCTAGAAGCAAGACTTGATCCATCTGTAGGACTGATGCAGGGAATTAATTCAAAAATAAAAAAGACTAAAAAAAGAATCGTTTTTGCAGAGGGTGAAGATGAAGAAAGTTTAAAGGCTGCGATTGCGTTTAAAAATTATGGATTAGGTGAACCTATATTAATTGCAAATAAAGAAAAATTAAATGAGTCTTTAAAAAAAATAGGTTTAGATGAAAATTTTAATATTGAGATAACAAACTCTTCAGATGTTGAAAAATCAGAAAAATATAAAAACTATCTTTATGAAAAATTGCAAAGAAAAGGTATCTTGGAAAAAGAATGTGATAAAATGGTAAAATCTGACAGAGTCACATGGGGATCTTGTATGGTTGCATGTGGTGACGCTGATGGAATGGTCGCGGGTAATACGAGACACTTTTCTGCAACAGTTGATAAATTGGCCCAATCAGTTGGCTCTCGAGAAAATGAAATACTTTTTGGTTTATGTTTATATGTATCAAAGGGAAAAACAATTTTAATAGCAGATACAAACGTAAATGAATTTCCCACATCAGAAGAATTAGTAGAAATTGCAATTTCAAGTGCAAGAGTAGCTGAAATTTTGGGTTTCGATCCAAAAGTTGCACTATTATCTCATTCAACATTTGGTCAACCAGAGACTGAACGAACAAAAAGAGTAAGACAAGCTGTTGAAATGTTAGAAAAAAGAAAAGTAGATTTTTTATTTGATGGTGAAATGCAGCCAGATGTAGCTTTAAATCCAAAATTTCAATCTACATATCCTTTTTCAAAAATTGTAGGAAATGCAAATGTTCTTATCATGCCATCAATTCATGCTGCTGCAGTTTCAACAAAGATGCTTAAAGAATTAGGTGGTGGTAAAGTAATTGGTCCTCTATTAATTGGACTTGCCCAACCGATAGAAGTTGCTCCTCTTAGATCATCTAGCTCAGAAATTTTAAATCTTGCATCTATTGCAGCTTATTCTTCAGAAATAATAAAATACTAATTTGCTATTCTTTGATTATTAGCAAGATCTTCTTTTAAGAAAATGCTTGGTATCACTTCTTTTATTCCTTGAACGGCCTTTGCTTCATTTATTACAATTTTTCGCTCATCTTCAGATCTCGCAATTCCAAAAATATATAAATTCTTATTAATTGTTGTAAAACTAAAATTATTCGATTTAACCTCTTTATGTGCAATTAGCGCTACTTTAAATTGCGAAGTAATTAATAAATCTTTAGCTTTATCGGTTAATGAACTTTGATCGTTTACTTTAATAATATTTTCAACTGATCTGACTCCATTTGTCTCCCAGGCAATTTTTGTCATTTTAATTTTTTCATCAATTGTCTCGACATTACCTTTTAAAATAAACCTTCCGTCGATTGAATTAACTTTAATTTTTAACAAATATTTTTCATCAATTTGAGAAATTTTATATAAAAACTTTTTTTCAATAACATTATCATCAACAATTCTACCTAACGATCTGGGGTCGTCAGCAACTTCAACACCAGTTTTAATTATACCTATAGTTGATACTCCAACAACTGGAACGCATGCGCTTACCAATAGAGTTAATAAAAAATAAAAAAAATATTTAGTCATTTAGATCAATAACTCTTTGATAAATTGATTTTTTATTTATTTCTAGTTTTTTTGATAAGTATTCCGAAATATCTTTTGAGCTCATCTTTCCAATTAAAAGTTTTATTTCTTTATCTAAATCAATATCTTTGCTCAATTCTGAAGCAGAATTGTCAATGATCAGTGTCATTTCACCTTTGTCATTATCATCAATGTAATTAATTATATTTTTAATATCATCTCTAATATAAGTTTCGTGAACTTTAGTTATTTCTCGAGCTAAGAAAAATTTTGTTTTATTAAAAAACTTTATCAAATATTCCGAATTTTTTCTTAAATCTCTTGCAGGCATAAAAAAAACTAAACATGCTTTGATTGGTTTTAACTTTAATAAATAATTTTCAATTTCCTTATTTTTTTTTGGCATAAATCCACAAAAATAAAAATTGTCATTAAAACCAGATGCAGACATTGAAGCTGTGATCGCTGATGGCCCAGGTATTGGAATAACCTTAATCCCCTCATCGTGACATTTTGAAATAATTATCTGACCCGGATCACTTAGCGCTGGTGTTCCAGCATCAGATACCAATGATAAAATTTTGTTTTCTTTAAGATCATTTATTAACTTATCAGTTTTATTTTTTTCATTAAATGAATGATATGAAATTAATTTTTTTTTAATATTTAGAAAATTAAGTAATTTGGATGTTACTCTCGTATCTTCACACAAAATATAATCTGAACCTGACAATATTTCTTGTTGCCTTTTTGAAATATCTCCAAGATTACCAATTGGTGTAGAAACAATATATAATGCAGGTACAATTTTTGTTTTGTGGATGTTCATAAATTTAACAAATATAATAATTATGTATAACTGTTCGAAATAAAATGAAAAAAATATTTAAAATAGTCATTTTTTGCTCTCTTTTCTTTACAATAAATAATGCAGCCTATTCTAAATCAGAATTAAAAATTGGAGCAATTTTACCATTAAGTGGTGATCATGAGTTATTAGGAAATAATATTTATCAAAGTATTTTAATTACAATATTTGAATTAGAGAATTTAAATATAAAAATCATACCCCTTGATACTCAAAGTTCAAAAGCAGGTGCAATTAATGCATTTAGACAGGGCATGAATAAAAAGGTCGACCTGTTTGTTGGTCCTATTTTTTACGACACGCTAAATGAAATAAAAAATATAGAAGGATTTAAAGAAAAACTTTTTATTTCTTATAGCAATAGAGAAGAAAATATTTTTCCAAATGTAATTAATTTTGGTGTGAATCTTAGTTCTCAGATAAATTCTTTGGTTAAGTTATTTCAAAATAACGAGCAATTTATTTTTTTTGGCGACAACAGTTCATTTACGAAAAAAGTTTTAGAAAAAAGTAAAAAATTCAAATCCAAAACATCTGATGTGGTTTTTTATAAGGATTTTAAAGATATAGGAAATCAAACAAAAAAAGTCACCAATTACGAAGAAAGAAATAAAAAGCATCTAGAAGAAATTAAAAAATTAGAACAAATTGAAGATAATCTTGATGAAAAACTTATTGAGTCGATGAAAAAACACGACACAAAAGAAAAAGTAAATTTTAAAAAGGTTTTTGTCTCATCTTTTGATGATGAGCTGATTTCTTCTATTTCCTATTTTGATTTTTATGATGCAAATTATAAAGATGTACAGTTTGTTACTCTAAATCTATGGTTTGATAATAAGTATTTAAAAGAACCATCTTTAGAAAACTTAATATTTCCCTCAATAAATTTGAATGCTTACCAAGAACTGAATCAAAAATATAAGAAAAATTTTGGTAGAAATATTTATCATTTAGAAACTTTATCATTCGATATTATACCGCTCGCATCAGCTATTTGGTTTTCAACGAAAGAACAACAATTAAAGGCTTCCATGTTTAACGGTACTTACAAAGGCAAAACTGGAGATTTTACTATCAAGGAAAACAAAACTGATAGAGATTTAATTTTATATAAAATTGAAAATAAAAGGTTTAAGAAAATTTAAAATATTTTTTAATTTTCACAAAAGCATCATATCGATGTGAAATTTTGTTTTTTTTTAACTTACCAATTTGAGCAAAAGTTTTTTTTTCACCTTTTGGAATGAATATTGGATCGTAACCAAATCCCTTTTTCCCTCTTGCAGGAAAGCTAATATATCCTTCAACTTTTCCTTGAAACTCAAATGATTTACCATCAGGAAATGCAATTGAAATTGCACATATAAATCTAGCTTTTGAATTTAGTTTTTTTTTTTTATTTAATAAATTAAAAACTTTTTTTATTGCTATATCAAAGTTTTTTGTAGGACCTGCCCACCTAGCAGAATATATTCCAGGTTTTTTGCTTAAAGCATCTACTTCAAGTCCAGAATCATCAGAAATACAAACTAAACCTGTTCTTTTGGCAGCATATAAAGATTTTATTTTTGCATTAGATTTAAATGTTTTTCCATTTTCAATAGGTTCTCTTAACCTGAAGTCTTTTGGCTTAAAGTATTTTATTTTCTTTGGTAAAATTTCTTTTAATTCTCGAAATTTTCCAGGATTATTTGTCGCTAATAAGAGTTTTTGAACTTTTTTTAATAGATAAAGTCTATGCACTTAAAGCTTCTTTTTGTTTTTGAATAAGCAATTGAATTGATTGTTTAGAAAATTTTAACATTTCGTTTAATTTTTCTTCAGAACAAGTTGTTTGTTCACCGGTTAACTGAAGTTCAATAATTTCGTTTTTTTCATTTATAACAAAATTAGCATCCACATCTGCTCCACTGTCTTCTTTATAGTCAAGGTCTACAAGGGTCTCTCCATTTACAACTCCACAACTAATTGCAGCGACATGATTTTTAATTGGGTTGGTATTAATGAGTTTTTTATCTTGTAAAATCTTAACACATTGATTCAAAGCCACAAATCCCCCAGTTATAGAAGCTGTTCTAGTGCCTCCATCTGCCTGTATCACATCGCAATCGATCGTTATTAAGTTTTCACCTAGTAAACTTAAATCAATACTGGCTCTCAAAGATCTTCCAATTAATCTTTGTATTTCAGATGTTCTGCCACCTATTTTTCCAGCAGATGCTTCTCTTCTCATTCTTTCATTAGTTGATCTTGGTAACATTCCATACTCTGCAGTAACCCAGCCTTTTCCAGATCCCTTCAGCCATCTTGGGACTTTATCTTCATAAGATGCTGTGCAGATTACATGAGTATTTCCAAACTTTATTAAACAAGAACCATCAGCATTATTAATATAATTGGGTATAATTTCGACAGGCCTTAATTCTGTATTTGATCGATTATTTCTCATAAAGTCTTGGATTTTATTATTCTATCACTATATAGCATGCAAACAATTAATATTATGAGTGACAATAAAGACAAAATAAAAAAAGAAAATCAAAATAAAGTTGAGGAAAATAGTAAAGACGAAGATCGCTCAACGAAAGCTAAAGAAAATTTAGAAGATAATATTGAAGTTAAGTTAAATGACTTAAATGATAAATATTTAAGATTACTAGCTGAAAACCAAAATCTTAGAAAAAATCACGAGCAAGAAAAAGAAGATATTTTAAAATATGGTTCATTTAGCTTTGCACAGCAAATACTTGGTTTGACTGACAATTTAGACCGAGCTTTTCAAATATTTAAAAATGATGAAAAATTTAAAACAGATGAATTTAAAAATATTTTAAGTGGTATCGAAATGATTGAAAAAGAACTTCAAAGTACACTCGAAAAAAATTCAATTAGATATATTGATTGTTTGGATAAGCCTTTCGACCCCAACCTTCACCAAGCCATTGGTGAAAAGGAAAGCGATAAATCACCAGGAACCGTAGTTGAGGAAATGCAAAAAGGCTATCAAATGCATGATAGGCTTTTAAGACCTTCTATGGTTTATGTATCAAAAAAGTCTGATAAATAGACATTTTTTCAAAATAAATTAATTTTTTTTCTATCTTGCAATAGCAAAAACTATCCCCATATCAATCTCAATAAAGAAAAGGAGACTTAAGAATTATGTCAAAGATTATAGGAATTGATTTAGGAACTACAAACTCGTGTGTTGCCATCATGGATGGCAAAGAAGCTAAAGTTATTGAAAACACTGAAGGTGCTAGAACAACCCCTTCTGTTGTTGCTTTTACAGAAGCAGAGAAATTAGTTGGAGCTTCAGCTAAAAGACAGGCCGTAACTAACCCAGAAAATACTTTCTACGCAGTAAAAAGATTAATTGGAAGAAAGTTTGATGGTGCGGCAGTAAAAAAAGATATTGAAGGACTTCCTTACAAAGTCATTGCTGCTGATAATGGTGATGCTTGGGTGGAGTCTAAAGGTGAAAAATATTCACCAAGTCAGATCTCTGCTTTTGTATTACAAAAAATGAAAGAGACAGCAGAAAAACATTTAGGAAGTGAAGTTAAAAAAGCGGTAATTACCGTTCCAGCTTATTTTAACGACTCTCAAAGACAAGCAACAAGAGATGCTGGTAAAATCGCGGGTCTTGAAGTTGAAAGAATTATAAACGAACCAACTGCTGCTGCGCTTGCTTACGGATTAGATAAGAAGAATGCAAAAACTGTTGCTGTGTACGATTTAGGTGGCGGTACATTTGACGTATCAATTTTAGAACTGGGTGATGGCGTATTTGAAGTTAAATCTACAAATGGTGATACTACACTTGGTGGTGAAGACTTTGATGCTACAATAGTAGACTACCTAGCAAGTGAGTTTAAAAAAGATAACGCAATAGATCTTAAACAAGATAAATTAGCATTACAAAGATTAAGAGAAGCAGCAGAAAAAGCTAAAATTGAATTATCTTCATCTACACAAACTGAAGTAAATTTACCTTTCATTACTGCTGATAAAACAGGTCCAAAACATTTAAATATTAAATTAACTAGAGCGAAGTTAGAGTCACTTTGTGCTGAGTTAATCGAAAGAACAATTGAGCCATGTAAAACTGCTCTTAAAGACGCAGGTCTTTCTGCAGGTGAGATTGGTGAAGTAATTCTTGTGGGTGGTATGACAAGAATGCCAAAAGTTGTTGAAACTGTGAAAAACTTTTTTGGTAAAGACCCTAGTAAAAGTGTAAACCCAGATGAAGTTGTTGCCATGGGTGCGGCTATTCAAGGTGGTGTATTACAAGGTGATGTTAAAGATGTATTGCTTTTAGATGTAACGCCTTTATCACTTGGTATTGAAACTTTGGGTGGAGTTGTAACTAAACTAATTACAAAAAATACAACAATCCCAACTAAAAAAAGTCAGGTGTTTTCTACAGCAGAAGATAACCAACCAGCAGTTTCTATAAGAGTTTTCCAAGGTGAAAGAGAAATGGCAGCGGATAACAAACTGCTCGGAACATTTGATTTAACTGGAATTCCACCTGCGCCAAGAGGTGTTCCTCAAATTGAAGTTACTTTCGATATTGATGCTAACGGAATCGTAAGTGTTTCTGCAAAAGATAAAGGCACAGGCAAAGAACAGAAAATTCAAATTCAAGCTTCTGGTGGATTATCAGATGAGGAAATTGAAAAAATGGTTAAAGATGCCGAAGCCAATAAAGAAGCAGACAAAAAGAAAAGAGACGAAGTTGACAGTAAAAACTCAGCTGATGCTCTAGTCGCTTCAACAGAAAAAAGTTTGAAAGAGCACGGTAGTAAAATTAGTGATGCTGACAAAAAAACTATCGAAACTGATCTTCAAAATTTAAAAGATGCAATTAAAGCTGACAAAGTTGAAGATATAAAGGCAAAAACTCAAACCCTTGTTCAATCATCAATGAAACTTGGTGAAGCAATTTATAAAGAGCAACAAGCAAAGGCTGGTGGAGCTCAAGGCCAAGGGGCTGAAGGAAAAGCAGATGCTGGATCTGAAAAAAAAGAAGATGTAGTTGATGCTGAGTACGAAGAAGTTAAAGACGATAAAGATAAAAAATAACGCTTAAATTTTTAAGCGGATAGGATTTTGAGGCATGTCTAAAGCGGATTATTATGAAACATTAGGTGTAAACCGCAGTGCCTCAAAAGACGAAATCAAAAGCGCTTACCGAAAACTAGCAATGAAATACCACCCGGATAGAAATCCTGGTGACAAAGCAGCTGAGACAAAATTTAAGGACGCAACAGAAGCTTATCAAATTTTATCGGACCCCAACAAAAAAAGTAGTTATGATCAATTTGGTCATTCAGCTTTTGAAAACATGGGTGGTGGTCAAGGTGGCTTTAATGATTTTGGAGGTTTCGACTCTGGATCATTCTCAGATATCTTTGATGATTTTTTTGGTGACTTCATGGGATCTGGCAGAGGAAGAGGTGGCGGAAGAAGGAAATCTAGAGGTCGAAGAGGTTCAGATTTAAAAATTAATTTAGAGGTTTCATTAGAAGAAGCTTATCAAGGGAAAAAAACTACTTTTAACATTAACTCAGCTGAAAAATGTGGAACATGTTCTGGAAGCGGCGCAAAACCTGGTTCAAACCCAAAAACATGTGGAACTTGTGGAGGCGATGGAAGGGTCAGATCTCAGCAAGGATTTTTTACAGTTCAGCAAACTTGTCCTGACTGTAGAGGTGAAGGAGAAGTTGTTGGAAGCCCATGCAAAGATTGTAGTGGGTTTGGAACACAGAAAAAGAAAAAGACATTATCAATTCAAATTCCAAGGGGTGTAGACGATGGAACAAGAATTAGGCTATCTGGAAAAGGAGAGGCAGGTTCTAAAGGTGGTGCAGATGGAGATTTATATGTTTATATACAGGTTAGAAAGCATGAACTCTTTGAGAGAGAAGAAGAAAATTTATTTTACGAGCTTCCAGTCTCTTTGGCAGATGCTGCTCTTGGTACATCAATTGAAGTACCAAACATTGATGGATCAAGATCTAAAGTAAAAATTCCAGCAGGTACGCAATCTGGAAAACAATTAAGATTAAGAGACAAAGGAATGCCAATGTTAAGAGGTGGTGGGTATGGTGACCTATATCTTCAAATTAAAGTTGAAACGCCAATTTCATTAAATGCTGAACAAAAAGAATTACTTGAAAAGTTTAAAGATTTAGAAGATTCTAAAAATAATCCTGAAAATCAAAGTTTTATAAAAAAAGCAAAGAAATTTTGGGAAAGCATTAATTAATGAAAAAAATAAATATTACAATTACAGGCGGCTTAGGCCGTATGGGTCAGCTGCTTATTAAGCAGACCCAAAAAGATAAAAAATTAAAATTATATTCCGCGACTGAATATAAAGAATTTAAAAGGGGAAAGATTAAATACCAAAAAAATACAGATGCAGCTTTTAAAGGTACAAATGTTGTCATAGATTTTACAAGACCAAATTGCACTCTTGAAGTATTGAAGCTGGCAGTAAAACATAAGAAAAAAGTAATTATTGGAACAACTGGATTTCAAAAAAAACATTGGGATGCAATAAAAAAAGCATCTAAAAAAATTGCAATTTTACAATCTGGTAATATGAGCCTTGGTATTAATTTAATGCAATTTGTATCAAAAATTTTATCAAAGGGGTTTATGAGCGATTACCAAATGGAAGTTCATGATGCTCATCATATAAAAAAAATTGATTATCCATCAGGCACTGCATTGATGCTAGGCCATGCTGTAGCAGAGGGTAAATCTAAAAGTCTAAAACAAATACAAGGTAAAATATTTTTAAATAAAAAAGGAAAAGGTAAATCTAATAAGCTAAATTTTTATATTGTAAGGAAAGGAAAAATTCCTGGAACGCATTCTGTAATTTTTGAAAATAAGCAGGAAAAATTAGAAATTCAACACACGGCTCGTTCAAGAGATTTATTTGCAGAAGGCGCAATAGGTGCCGCTAAATGGTTAGCAAACAAGAAACCTGGTTTATATAATATGCACCATGTTTTAGGTATTAAATAATCTTTTGTGAAAGTTGAAAAAAAAGATAAAGCAAAAATAATACTTAAAGAACTTAATAAACTTTATCCAAAAACACCTTCCCCGCTAACTCATACGAATAATTTTACTTTACTCATTTCGGTATTACTTTCTGCTCAATGTACAGATTTGAATGTTAATAATGTTACAAAAGATATTTATCCAAAATATAATAAACCAGAACATTTTGTAAAATTAGGTCAAAAAAAAATAGAAAAACTCATTCAAAAGATTGGTCTTTTTAGAATGAAATCTAAAAGTGTTTATCGCTTATCAAAAATTCTGCTTGATAAACATAAAGGAAAAGTGCCAAAAACTTTTGAAGAACTTGAGGCATTACCAGGTGTTGGACATAAAACTGCTAGTGTAGTGATGTCTCAGGGATTTGGTTATCCAGCTTTCCCAGTAGATACTCATATTCACCGGTTAGCACAAAGGTGGGGTTTAACGAATGGAAAAAATGTAGTTGAAACTGAGAAGGATTTAAAAGAACTGTTTCCAAAAAAACACTGGAATAAACTACATTTGCAAATTATTTTTTATGGTAGGGAATATTGTAAAGCTAGGGATTGCTTTGGTCTAGAATGTAAAATATGTACACAGTGCAATCCAAAAAGAAAAAGGCCAATTTTAACTAAGAAAGCTTAAAGGATGAAAGTATTAGGAATAGGTAATGCCATTGTAGATGTACTTTGTAAAGTTGATGATCAATTTATCAAAGATCATTCTCTTACAAAAGGAACTATGAAACTGGTTGATGAACAAGAATTTCAAAAACTTTTATCTAATTTAAAAATTGAAAGTACAGTATCTGGCGGATCTGTTGCAAACTCAATTGTTGGGATGTCTCAATTAGGAGATAATGTTTCGTTTATTGGTAAAGTTAATGATGATGATCTTGGCCATAAATATATTGATGGTCTTAAAAAAGAAAATGTAGATTATTTTTACAATGTTAAAAAAGAAAACATTCCTACAGGAACTTGTTTAATTTTGATCACTCCAGATTCTGAGAGAACAATGTGTACTTTTTTAGGAATTGCAGGCCAAATTGATGATAATGATATTGATACAAATGCAATTCAAAACGCTGAAATTACTTTCTTAGAAGGATATTTGTGGGATGAAGGTGGTCCAACAAAAGCTTTTGAAAAAGCTTTGTCAGCTGCAAAAAAATCAGCAATGTCTCTTTCTGATCCTTTTTGTGTTGACCGACACAAAGATAGTTTTTTAAATTTAGTAAAAAATAAATTAGATATTATTTTTGCAAATGAAAAAGAAGCAATGTCTTTAATTGATGCTAAAAATTTTGATGAGGTTATTGAATTTGGAAAATTACTTAATAAACTGTTTATTGTAACGCGTTCTGATAAAGGCTCTGTTGCTATAGAAGGAAACGATGTGTCTGAAGCTCAAGCTAAATCAAACTTAAACATTGTAGATCTTACTGGTGCAGGTGATTTATTTGCTGCTGGTTTTTTACATGGGTTTACTAATAATAAAAACCCACATGAAAGTTTGAAGTTAGGAACTGAAATGGCTTCAAAAATAATACAAAAAATTGGTGCTCGTTTAGATTAGATTGACAAGCTAATAGGTTTGGTAAGATCTACTCATGAAAAAAATTGTAATTTTCTCATCGTTTTTTTTAATTATTCTTACATCAAATTCTTTTTCAAAAATTGAGATCAAAAAAGTAAAAAAACATAATATCGAACTAATCAAATTTCAAAGTCCAGACAGAAGATTTCCTGGAAAAGATGATGTTATTGCACAAATTCATTTTCCTAAAAATATAAATGAGAAACTCCCTGTAATAATCTTTCAACACGGTAGTAACCGTGATGGAATGAAATTTAAAAAATGGGGTGGAAAAACTGATGAAATGGGCGGACGTTTAGCAAAAAGAGGTGTTGAAGAAGGATATGCGGTCGCCGTCTTAGACTCATTTTATAAAAAAGGAATTAAACCAAGTGATAAGAAAAAAATGCCAAACGCAATTTTTTTTGCACTTGTTTTAAAAAATATTTTATCTGAAGACCCGAGGTTTGATCCTAATCGTTTTTTTTACTCAGGATTTAGTTATGGCGCTGGAAATGCTTTAAAATTATATAGTCCTGTCTTAGCTAGAACTAATCCTCCATGGAAAGCATTGGTTGCCGCTGAACCTGGCTGTAATACAGCTCAATACCCTGCTAAAATTTCTTCAAAAGGATTAATAATTAAAGGAGAGGAAAGTCACTACTATCCTCCAGCATGTATTTATTATCATAAGCTACTTCAAAAAGTTGGGAATGATGTAGAATTAGTAACAATTCCAAAAGTGAATCATTTTTTTAGTTTAAACGGTGTAATTGGAAAGGGTGTAGCTGTTAATGGTTGTACTGATAATATTGCACTTAGATATCCAGATGGTTCCTTTAAATTTGCAGATGGCACTCCAACAACTAGACAAGAAATAATTAAAAAATGTATTACAAATGAATCTGGTGTTGGAAAAACCAGAGAAAAATTAGACGAAGCTGTAGATCTAACGATTAATTTTTTTAATAAACATAATAGGTGAAAATAAAGCTACAATAAAAGACCAGAACAATAGATAATTTGAAATTATTGCTGGGAACATAGATTTATCAAATAAGGTTCCAACTAATAAACTTTTAGAAAAATCTAAACTTGGAAATAATAATAAACCTAAAATTATTCCAAAAATAATTGCTTTAAATACATCATCATGTTTAATTTTTTTATTATAAAAACCATAAAAAATTGGAATTGCAGCAGCACAACATAATAAATCAGCTAGTAAAAATAGGTACAAAACACTCATTCCTTTTGATGAAATATAAAAAGCAGAGCCTGCTAAAATGACACCGCCAGTAAGATAAAAATTATTAATATTTCTCTTTTTAATAAATTTATTCGAATGAATTATAAAAAGGCTTGAGACACTTGCAATTAAAGTATCTAGACTACTTAAAACTAAAGTTAATGATAAAATTAAGATAACTAAATTTAATAACAAATACTCTTTGTTAACTAATAAAGAGAAAATAATAGTACTTGGATCTTTTATCTTTCCATTTAAAGAAGCATAAATTCCAACTAAACCTAAAAGCAAAATAGTTATTAAAACAATACAAAATGCTGCTATAAAACCTTTTTTTAACACCTCAATATTCTTAGATGCATAAACTCTTTGCCAAATCCCTTGGTCAAATAAGTTAGTTGCAAAAACAGCAATGAAAAAAGTAAGACCAGCAGTAAATCCTCCAAAACCAATACTTAAATTTGAAGATTTACTTGTAATCAAACTTGGAGAAAGAAAATCTATTTTTTGGTTTAAAATTATAAAAATAATTAATAAAAAAATTATGATAATCCAGAACTGAAATTTATCTGTAATAATCGATATTTTTAGACCACCTTTCAGTGAATAAATTAATGTAGAGATGATAGTCAAAGCTGCAGTTAACCATAAAGGAGAGCCTAAAATTAAATTAACAACTTTTGAAATTGCTGTAACTTCAGCGCAAAAGTAAACATAAAGATAAAGTGTCGTTAAAATTAAAATTAATTTTAAAACTTTTTGATCGTATCTCTTTTCAATAACTTCAGTTAAGCTTTTGGCATTTGGCAAAATTTTTCTAATTTTCTCTCCAATTTTAGAAAAATACAAAAATACAAAACTTTGACCTGCTGCATAACCAATCACAGCCCCTACTCCGCCCCAGGTTGATGCTTCTGCAGGACCAATTAAAATCCATATTCCAAAACAAGACGCGGTTAAACTAAAAGTTAATCCAAAGACATTAACGTTTCGGTCACTGACTAAAAAAGCAGATTGTGAGATTTTTCCTCTAGATACATAGTAACCAAAAGACATAAATCCTAAGCAAACTACAAAGAGTGAAATAATTAAAATCGTGTTCATATGTTTTCTTCCTCCGCCAGCATTATCTGGATCAGGTTTAAAGGGTTCATCTCAGGCTAAGCCGCCCCTGAAAACTAATAGATAAGTACAGTATTTTGCAAAAAAGTCTATCGGTGATATCTTTTGCAAATGAAAAATAAAATAATTATCCTATTATTATTTTTTTCTATTCAATTTACCTCTAACAGCTTGGCTGATCATTGTGGTCATGACATGGATAGGACTTGGTTTTATACATCGAATTTTTCATCAAACTATCAAGTTAGTAAATCAAGAGCCAAATATCAAAAATGGACCTTTAAAAATAAAACTGACAAGCAAATTACAATTTACAGCGTAGGTCTTTGGTCAAAAGGCAAAAAAGTCATGAAAGAACAGACGGTAAAGAAATATCTAAAACCTTTTGGTGTAGCTTCAGTGAAAATGTATGTTGGTGACCTAAATCTTGATGTTGCCGGAAGTGGTTTTTCTAGATGTGAATACGGCAAACCAGTTGTTAAAAAAAAAACATATAATCAAAAACCAAGCACATACTCAAAACCAAAAACTTACTATAAGCCAAAAACTAAAAAGAGAAGAAATGACGACAATTTTACATTATTCAATTTATTTTTACTAGCTGTAGCAGGAGTTTTAATCTTAGTCTTTGTTGCCGCTACTAAAAAAAATGAATACAAAAAATATGTAAAAAAATTTCCAAAAGTTTTTGATTTTGCAGACCAAACTATTATTTGTTTTAAAAAATATAGTACCTTCAAAGGACGAGCACAAAGAAAAGAGTATTGGTATTTCTACTTATTTACTTTTATTGTCTCGGTATTAACCTATTTCATTGATGTAAGTATTTTTAGAAAAGACCCTGATGGAATACTTTTTATTAATGCATTTTTCTCCATGTTAACCTTTTTACCTTCAATAGCTGCTGGATGTAGAAGATTACATGATGTTAATAAATCTGGGTGGTGGCAGTTAATTTCTTTAACAGTTGTAGGAATAATTCCGTTAATCATTTGGCTCGCATCAAAGTCAGTTAAAGAAAACAATAAATTTTAAACTATTTTTTTTTACGTTTAAAGCTGCCTTTTCCTTTTTTTGGCTTAACAATTCTTTTTTTATATTTTGGTGATCTCAAATCCTCTGCAATAGGATTTCTTTTTTTCATAACGTATTTGATTTTATAAATGTATTTGCGGCTGAAAAAATTTCTTTTTTTCGATCGGGTTTCATTTTTTCTAAAATTCTGACCATCATTGATAAACGCGGATTTTTAAGAAAAAATTTCTTATTTTTATCTATAAATCTCCAATACAAACCATCCATAATGTTACACCAAGGACCTTTTGTAAAGTCCATCATCTTAAGGAAGTACGCTGATCCACAAATATATGGCTTTGTTGCAAAGGTTCCTCCATCACTAAATAAACCCATGCCATAAACATTAGGTGACATTACCCACTCCGAAGAGTCCATAAACATTTCCATAAACCATTTATAAACTTGCCTAGGTTCAATTTCACAAAGGTTCATGATGTTTGATAAAATCATTAATCTTTCAATATGATGAGACCATGCATAATCTTTAGCATTTTTAATAGCATGATCTAATGGGTCTAGGCCTGTGGTACCTTCATACCAAGAATTTTTCATCTTATTTTTATGATTAAAAAAATTTGATTTTTGCATTTTATCATCAAAGTTTTGATAAATACCTCGCATAAACTCTCTCCATCCTATGACCTGTCTTAAATAACCTTCGTAAGAATTTATACTCACTTTTTTTTCAAACTTAGTTAATTCATCTAAAATTTCTTGAGGTGTAATAGAGCCATTATTAATAAATGGACTCAGCGCGCTATGAAACAAAATATTATCTCTTTGGTCAACAGCATCTTCATAATCACCAAATAATTTGAGTTTATTTTTTAAAAAATTATCTAAAACTAATTTTGCATCTTTTCGAGTTGTTCCAATCCAAAATTGATTAGTATCACCAGGATGCTTTGGAAATTTTTCATTTATAATTTTTTTTAATTTTTTTGTGTGCTCTGTTTCTTTAAAAATTGGTTGCTTAGGCAGTTTAATATCTTTTGGTAATTTTTTTCTATTCTCGCTATCAAAACTCCATTTACCACCCTTTGGACTTCCATCTTTATTCATTAAAATATTAAATTTTGTTCTCTGAATTTTATAAAAATTAGCCATGAAAGGTTTTTTAGATTTTCCAAGGTAACTTATAAAATCGTCTCTACTACTTAAAAACATTGGTGTTTTGAGTATCTTATAATCTACTTTTTCCTTTTTAAGGTATGAAACAATTTTTTTTTCAAAAGGCTTATCTTCAATTTCAAAAAAATTAACATTTTTAATTTTCTTATTTTTTATTACGTTTGCTAATTTTTTTACATAATCGTCTTTAAATTCTTTATCTTCAATTTTATGATAAATAACTTTGTAACCCACCTGTTCTAACTCATCTTTAAATGATCTCATTGAGGAGAGAAAAAATGTAATTTTTTGTTTATGATGTTTTTCGTATGTACAAAGCTCAAAGTCTTCTGCCAAGAAAAATAAAGATGATTTGTAATCTTTGAAATGCTTAGGATGGAAAAGCTGATTACCTAAAACTATAAATAGATCATTCATGAAGAAATGAAATATTTTCCATCTTCTACCGAAATGAATTTTTTATCACTAAGTTTGCTTTGTAATTTTTGTCTTAATCGATAAAGATGAGTTTCATAAGTATGTGAATCAATCTCTTCTCCATGAGACCAAATATCTTTCATAATTTCTTGCTTAGTTGCCCCCTCTTTTTTTCCAGATAAATATAAAATAATATCCAATTCTCTTTCAGTTAATTTTGCAGATTTTTTTCCATGTGAAATAGTTCTCTCATTTTTATCTAAATTATATTTTCCAATTTCTACCTTGGACTGGAATAAAAATTTAAATTTTAAAATCGCAAGTTTAATAATTTTTTCTAAATCCTGGTAATTAACAGGAAGCTCTAAAAAACTACTCAGCACATTATCTTTTTTAATAGTTTTAAAATTTTCGCTTTTTTTAGAGAAAAAAATTTTTGGATATTTAATTTTTTTTAATTCTTTTAAATCTAGTTTTTCTAAATCATCAACAAAAAACAAAAATACATAAACATCTATCAATGGAGTTTTTAATATCTCTTTAACTTCCTTGAAACTCTTGAGATTCTGTAAGTTATACTCAGTTTTCTGCTCCTGCATACACTCAAAAAAAACAGGTGACCCTACGGTAATGATTGAGTAATTTTGCATAACGATAAAATATAAATTTATATGATTATAGTAAATAAAAACGGCACGCTTATGCACAATAAAAAGCTTTATAAATGTGCTTTAGGAAAACGCGGCATTACAAAAAATAAAAGAGAAGGTGATAAAAAAACACCTGCAGGAGTTTTTTCTCTTGGAAAAGTATTTTATCGAAAAGACAAAATTAAAAACCTGAAAACCAAACTAAAAAAAGTCATTATCAAAAAGAATATGGCATGGTGCGATAACTCTAAAAATAAATCTTATAACAAGCTCATTTTTACAAATGATAAAAGTAAAGAAAAGCTTCATCGAAAAGATAATCTTTATAATATAATTATAGTTATTAATTATAATGTTAGACCTGTTAAAAAAAACAAAGGTAGCGCAATCTTTATTCATTTAGCTAAAAAAAATTATACAGGCACAATGGGGTGTATCGGTTTAAAGAAAAAAGATTTAATTGAGATTTTAAAAACTTTAAAAAAAAATACAAAGATTAAAATTCTGACCTAACCTCTTGCTCCAAAAATTTTGCTACCGACTCTTACATAAGTCGCTCCATTTGCCCCGGCCTCTAAATAATCATGACTCATGCCCATACTAAGCTCTTTTAAATTTAGCTTTATCGATAACTCACGTAAAATTTCAAAATGTTTTTTTGAGTCCCCCTCTGCTGGAGGAATACACATTAAGCCTATAATATCTATTTTTTTTTGAGCATAATTATAAAGCTGTTCTGTATTTTCTATACTTACACCAGATTTTTGATCTTCATATCCCGTGTTAACTTGTAAGAAATATTTTCTTTTTAAATTCAGATTTGTTTCAGCTGATGCAAGTGTGTCTACTAACTTTTCTCTATCTACTGAGTGAATATAATGAAACAACTTTACAGCGTCTTTTGATTTATTTGTTTGTAAACCGCCAATAAGATGAAGTTGAATATTGTTATTTATTTTTAAAAGCTCTTCCCATTTTCTTTTAGCCTCTTGAACTTTATTTTCTCCGTAAGCTAAATGCCCATGATCGATGAGGGGCTGTATGTGGGATAATTCAAAAGTTTTACTCACTGCAATAATTTTCGAATTGATATTATTTGAAACTAATTCTTTTTTAATATTTTCTAAATTTTGTACTATACTCATAAAAATGTTTAAAATTTTTTTCTATATTAATGAATTAAACGATATTCAAAAAGAAAATCTTAATCAACTAAAGAATATAAATATTATTTACAGAAATTACCAAAAAACTGATTATCTTAGTAATGCTTTCAAACTTCAAGATTATTGCAAAAAAAGAAATTTTAAACTCTATATTTCCAATGACGAAAGGTTAGCCATAAAACTTAGGTCTCATGGTTTATATATACCAAGTTTTAATAACAAAAAAAAATATTTAAAATCAAGTCTACATCTCATTGGTTCTGCTCATAATGAAATTGAATTACGTAAAAAAATTAGCCAAGGCTGCAAAGAAATCTTTATCTCACCCATTTTTAATACTTGTTCGGGCTCAAATAAAATTGGTAAAGGCTTGAATTTTTATCAAAACTTATTGTTAAAATTTTCGAAGATACACATCCATGCATTGGGTGGCATTAATGAAAAAAACATAAAAAAAATAATTCTTCTTAAAGGAAGAGGTTTTGCATCAATTAGTATGATTGATAAAAAAATGAAAAAAGACTTCATTTCATATCTTAATTTAATTGCTACAAACCTTTAAATAAGTAAATTCACCTCATGCACCTAGAAAAGTTTAACCCTTCAGTAGTCGATAAAAAGTGGCAAGAATATTGGGATAAAAATAAAGTATTTCAAGCTTCGAAGTCAAAAGATAAACCTAAATACTACTGCCTTGAAATGTTTCCTTATCCATCAGGTAAAATTCATATGGGTCACGTCAGAAATTATACTTTGGGAGATGTCATCGCTAATTACAAAAGATTAAAAGGTTTTAACGTTTTACATCCTATGGGCTGGGACTCTTTTGGAATGCCAGCAGAAAATGCAGCTATGCAAAAAAAACTTCACCCTAAAGACTGGACGTTAAACAATATAGAGACCATGAAGGGTCAATTAAAATTACTTGGGTTTTCAATTGACTGGGGAAGAGAGATATCAACGTGTAATGATGATTATTACAAGCATCAACAAAAATTCTTTCTTAATCTATTAAAAAAAGGATTAGTTTATAAAAAAGAAAGTTTAGTTAACTGGGACCCAGTAGACAATACAGTTTTAGCTAATGAACAAGTTATAGATGGTAAAGGCTGGAGATCTGGCGCTCAAGTTGTTCAAAAAAAACTTTCACAGTGGTTTTTTAAAATTACAGCTTTTGCAGATGATCTAGATGCATCATTAAATACTCTTAATGAATGGCCCGAAAAAGTAAAAATTATGCAAAAAAACTGGATCGGCAAATCAGTTGGGTGTGAGCTAAATTTTGAAATTAAAAATGATAATAACAAAATTACTGTATTTACAACTAGACCAGACACTATTTTTGGAGCATCTTTCATTGCGCTAGCTGTTGATCACCCTCTATCAAAAAAATATAAAAATGATGAAAAATATTTAGACTTTAAAGAGGCTTGTTACAAAACAGGAAATACAGACGAAGCAATAGCTAAAACAGAAAAGCTTGGATTTAAAACTGATTTCGAAGTTTTGCACCCATTTATTAAGGGTAAAACTTTACCGGTCTTCTTTTCAAATTTTGTTCTTATGGAATATGGAACAGGTGCAATTTTTGGCTGTCCAGCACATGATCAGAGAGATTTAGATTTTGCTAACAAATACAAATTAGAAGTAACGCCCGTCATACTTCCAAAAGATCAAAAAGCTTCTGATTTTAAAATTGAAGATGAAGCATACACCGGTGATGGAAAAATTATTAATTCAGATTTTTTAAATAATTTTAGTGTTGAGGAAGGAAAAGCTAAAGTCATCAAGGAAATTGAAAAGAATAAATTTGGAACAGCAAAAACAACATTTAGATTAAGAGATTGGGGAATTTCAAGGCAAAGATATTGGGGTTGTCCTATTCCTGTAATGTATGATGAAAAAGGTGAGGCTATACCAGTTCCAGAAAATGAGCTTCCAGTAAAACTTCCTGAAGATATTAATTTTGATAAACCAGGTAACCCATTAGACCGACATCCAAATTGGAAAAGGGTTAAATGTTCTGAAACTGGAAAAGAATTAATTAGAGAAACCGATACACTAGATACTTTCGTAGATTCGTCATGGTACTTTTTAAGATTTTGTTCAAGTGATAATTCAAAAGAAGGATTTTCAATCGATGATGCAAAATACTGGATGCCAGTTGATCAATACATTGGTGGAGTAGAGCATGCTATTTTACATTTGCTTTATTCAAGATTTTTTACAAGGGCAATTACGAAAGATACTAGCCTTGAAATAAAAGAACCATTCAAAGGGCTATTCACACAAGGTATGGTTTGCCACAAAACTTTCAAAAATGAGAAAGGCGAATGGGTTTTTCCTGAAGATGTAATTGAAGAAAATGGTAAATTCTTTGATAAAAATAACAAAGAGACAATTAAAGTTGGACCTTCAGAGTCCATGTCTAAATCAAAGAAAAATGTAGTTGATCCTCAAACAGTAATTAATCTATATGGTGCAGATGCAGTAAGGTGGTTTGTTTTATCTGATAGTCCGCCAGAAAGAGATATTCAATGGAGTGATGAAGGAATTTCTGGATCTTATAAGTTTATTCAAAAAATTTGGACAATTTCTGAAATGATACAAAATATTGAGGAAAAAAATAAATTAAATGACGAAGAAATTAACCAATGTGAAAAGTTAATAAATAAACTCGTTAAAGAAATTTCGTACAATATTGAAAACTTTCATTTTAATGTGGCAGTCGCCAAATTTTATGAGTTTTTGAACTTTCTATCTAAAAAATTGCATGAAAATAAATCAGAAAAAATTTTATTTAAAAAAATGTTCAAAGAGTTTTTAGTTTTAATATATCCTTTTACACCTCACATAGCGTCTGAATGTTGGGAGAAAAACTATGGTAACAAAGAAATTCACATCTCAGCATGGCCAACATATGATGAAAAATTAATCAAAGAAGACAAAATCAACATTGTTATTCAGATTAATGGTAAAAAAAGAGCATTACTTGATGCAGAACCTGACCAGAGTGAAGAAAGGATATTTAATGAGTGTTTAGAGATTGAAAACATTAAAAACTTAGTGTCAGGAAAAAATATAATAAAAAAGATATACGTTAAGAATAAATTAGTTAATATTGTTGTTAAATGAAAATGTTTAAACAGTTTTATATTTTTATTACTTTACTTTTTTTAACATCGTGTGGCTTCTCGCCAATGTTAAAAAATGTTGATCTTAGCGATATTAAAATAAATAAGATTGATTACTCAGGTCCAAGTGGGCTAACATATTATCTAAAAAGTAACCTTAATATTCCAATCAATAAAGCATTGAAAGATGCTTATTCTTTAAAAATAAATATTGGAGAGAGTTCTGCTTCTGTAACCAAAAATACTGCAGGAATAACAACGGAAGAAGAAGTTACGGTCACAATTAATTTTCAAATTGTTGATAACAAAGGTAAACAAATTGGTGGAGAAAGCCTAAGTGATGGAAGAGTAGTAAGTGTAACAAACAACGTATCTACAGATGACGAAGTTAAAAGAATTGAAAAAGAAAATATTATTACAAATTTAATTCAACAACTTACTTTTGCCGTTAGAGCAAAAATCATATCTAGCCAACAATGATAATTAAAAGTTTTTCAATTAATTATGAAAAACTTTTTTCAGATTACAAAATAAATTTAATTTATGGTGAAAATTTTCATTTAAAAACCGAAATCCTAAATAAATTAACTCAAATTTTTAAAAAAAATGAATTCAAAACAAAATTTATTAAAGAAGATGAATTTTTAAAAGACATTGAAATATTAGATAATTATTTAAATCAAGATAGCTTGTTTGGTGAAAAAGAAATTTTAATTATTCAAGAAGCGTCGGATAAACTATTAGATTACATAAATTTTTCAGAGATAGATAAAAAATTAATTATAGTTACTAATAACCTTACAAAAAAAAGTAGCTTAAGAAATAAAGCTGAAAAAGAAAAAATAATATCTTGTATTGCATGTTACGAAGATGATGAAAAAACCCTACAATCTTTGCTTAGAAATGGATTAACAAAACTTGGTATAAAAGTTCCCTATGAAGCCATAGATCAATTATTTAATATTAATAAACTTAATCGAAATGACATCAATAGTGGATTGGAAAAATTAGAGCTTATTACAAAAGATAAAAAATTAGACAGTGAAACATTTTCTTCACTATTTAACACTACATCTTCTTTTGATGCTTTTGAAATATCTAACGCTTTATTGTCAGGGGACAAAAAAGCATTAAATAAAATACTCTCAAGTTTTTATCATTTTTCTATTAACTTCAATGAAGTGCTTGGCCCACTAAAATACAAAATAAACAAACTAATTGATATTTATGAATATAATGAAAATGAAACTAAAATTGCGGTATTAGTTGATACTTATAAACCACCAATTTTCTGGAAAGAAAAAAGCATTATCCAAACACAATTATCTAAATGGAATAAAAACGAATTAAATACATTATTAGACAAAATTAATGAAATTGAAATACTATGTAAACTTAACTACGAGATCGCGGAAACAATTTTTAATAAATTTCTTTTAGATATTGTAACAAAAAGGGTATTAACTAATACTTACTTTTAACATTCGCAACAAGCTGATTTAATTGATCTAGATCTTTATATTCGAAAGTAATCTTACCTTTATTATTTTTCTTATTATCAATAATAACTTTCATGCCTGTTTTTTGTTCTAATGAATTCTCTAAATCTTTAATATTAGGATCAATATTTCTAATTTTAATTTTTTTAGAAAAGGTTGCATTTTTTTTGCTGAGTAATTCAGCTTGTCTTACAGATAAATTTTTATTAATAATTTCCTTTGCTAGCTCAATATTATTATTTATATCAATTAAAGATCTAGCATGTCCTGGTGTAAGCAGACCATTTGTAATCATATCTTGAATTTCATTAGGAAGTCTTTTTAACCTTAGCGTATTAGCGATATACACCCTGCTCTTCCCTATCATGTCAGCGATTTTGTCTTGAGTGTAACTAAATTTATCGATCAAAGTTTGATACCCTTCTGCTTCCTCTAACGCATTTAGGCCCTCCCTCTGAACGTTCTCTAAAACCGCGAATTCAGCGGCTAATTCGTCATCTGCATCAAGTAAAACTGTTGGAACCTCATGGACTTTTGCCAGCTGGGCAGCTCTCCATCTTCTCTCTCCAGCTATAATTTCAAACTTACCATCTTTTGATTTTCTGACAGCTATGGGCTGAATAATTCCTCGTGTTTTAATAGATGTTGCAAGTTCATCAAGTTGTTTTTTGTCAAAATTTTTTCTTGGTTGATATTGATTAGGAACTAAAAGATGAATTGGTGTTTTATCTGTTTTAACATTTGAAAGTTCAACAACATTCTTTTTCTCATCATTGTTACTATCGCCTAATAATGCAGATAAACCTTTACCTAAACCTTTTGCTTTAATCATGCAGCATAACTTCCATTTAGAATTTCGTTAGATAATTCTTGATAGGCAATCGACCCAGAACTATTTTTATCATAAACAATTACTGGCATTCCATGAGATGGTGCCTCTGAAATTCTAACATTTCTTGGTATGACTGTTTTATAAACTTTTGAACCAAAATATTTTCTTGCTTCCTGTTCAACTTGACTAGAGAGTTTATTTCTTCTGTCATACATAGTTAAAATTACACCTTGTATTGATAAATTTTTATTTAAATTTTCTTTTACTCTTTCAATTGTTTTGATCAGTTGAGAAACACCCTCCAATGCAAAAAATTCTGTCTGCAACGGTATAATTACTGTATCTGAGGCAACTAAAGCCATAATAGTAAGCAAACTTAGGGAAGGTGGGCAATCAATAAGTATATGATTATATTGATTTTTTTCCTTTATTTGGTCTAAAACATCCCTTAAAAAGAAGGCTCTTTTACTCTCATCAGCAACCTCCGTTTCAAAACCTGAAAGGTCTTCGTTTGCACATATAATATCTAAATTTTCCGTTTGAGTTTTTGAGATAAATGAATTTGGATCATCATTTCTACTAACTAAAAATTCATAAATTGTTTTTTCTCTTTTGCCTCTGTCAATTCCTAAGCCCGTGGATGCATTTCCTTGAGGATCTAAATCTATGACTAAAATTTTTTGTCCGCTTGATGCTAACGCATGCCCAAGGTTAATTGTCGATGTAGTTTTTCCAACACCGCCCTTTTGATTTATTATGGAAATTATTTTTGTCATTTAATTTTTAGATACACCTTTTATTACAAAAACTTTCGAACCCGGATTTGTGATACTTTCATGGTACTCACAATTTATTTCAAAATATTTTTTTGCTTCAATAAATTCATCCATGAACTTTTCACCCTTCATTAAAATAATTTTTTTAAATTTTATTTGTGATTGATTAATTATATTAAAAAATTCTTTCATTGGCTTAAAAGCTCTGCTTACAAGCGTAGTAAAATTTTTTATTTCCATCTGCTTTACGTCACAGTTATGTATTTTAATATCAAGATCAAGAAAACTATTTGCTTTTTTCAAAAAATTTGACTTTTTTGGACTTTTTTCAACAAGATGTGTTGAAAAGTTTAAATTATGGTCTTTCTTGATTATATCCAAAATAATACCTGGCAGGCCAGCACCAGAACCTATATCTAGAATACTTTTATCGGTTTTATCTAAATATTTAATGATTTGTGCACAGTCTACATAGTGTCTCTCTATAGCCTCTTTTTCAGTGCTTTTTGATATTAATGATAGTTTTTTATTACTTTCAATCAAAAATTCATGGTATTTTAATATTTTTCCTAATGTTTCACGTGAAACACTCTTATCAAAATAATTTGATCGAATCATTTAAGCAGTATGCTTAAAATTATACCTTTTAGAATACGTTAAAAGAAGATTTATAGCTGCTGGAGTAATACCCTCAATTCTTGAGGCCTGACCGAAAGTTTTAGGCCTTATAAGCTCTAATTTCTGCCTGATCTCATTAGAAAGTCCGCTAATTGCTGAATAATCAATATTTTCTGGGATTTTCATGTTTTCATCCTTTTTAAATATCTCAATGTCATCCTCTTGCTTAGCGTAATATCCGGAGTAATGATTATCTATCTCAATTTGCTCAATAACATCTTGATCGTAATCACCAAGACCAAAAATTGGTTTTAATTTATCAAAAGTAACCCCTTTATACCTTAAAAGCTCTAGACCATTCCTTTTAATACCGTCCTTTGAAATCTTTATGCCATGTTTATCAGCCTCATTAGGGGTGAAAGACCTGGAAGATAATTGAACTTTAAGTTTATTAATATTTTCGAGTTTTTTTTCAAAATTTTGCAATCTTGAATCACTTAATATTTCTAAATCTTTCGCTATAGAAGATAATCTTAAATCCGCGTTATCAGAACGTAAAGTTAATCTATATTCAGCGCGTGAGGTAAACATACGATAAGGCTCAGCAACACCCTTTGTTATAAGATCATCAATCATAACACCTATGTATGCTTGTGACCTATCTAAGGTAAATGGTTTTTTATTTTTACTTTGAAGTGCTGCGTTAATGCCAGCAATCAAACCTTGAGCTGCAGCTTCCTCGTAACCAGTGGTTCCATTTATCTGACCAGCTAAAAACAAAGATTTAATTTTTTTTAATTCTAAAGTAGCATTGAGCTCTCTTGGATCAACGTAATCATACTCGATAGCATAACCTGGTCTAATCATCTTAACATCAGATAAACCATTGATTTTAAACAATAATTCCTCCTGTGCGTCTGCTGGTAGGGACGTAGAAATGCCATTTGGATAGACAGTATGGTCATCTAATCCTTCTGGTTCTAAAAAAATTTGGTGTCTAGATTTGTCTTTAAATTTTACAATTTTATCTTCAATAGAAGGACAATATCTGGGGCCAACACTTTTGATGCTACCACTATACATTGCTGAACGTTTTAAATTTTTTTCAATAATTTTATGAACTTCATCATTCGTATAGGTCATAAAACATGAGACCTGATCTGCATTAATTTTTTTTGTATCTACTGAAAAAAAATAGGGATCATCATCTGCTTTTTGTTCTTCTAAATTTTCAAAATTAATTGTACGACCATCTAACCTTGGTGGTGTTCCGGTTTTTAATCTTGATAAATTTAAATTAAATTTTTTTAACTGTTCACTTAAACCAGTTGTTGGATCTTCACCATGTCTTCCCCCTGGTTTCATTTCATCGCCAATATGGATGACGCCATTTAAAAAAGTTCCTGTTGTTAAAACTATTTTTTTTGCTCTTAATTCTTTTCCAGACTTTAAAATCACACCAACAATTTCATTTTTATTAAAAATAAATTGAATTACAGGATCATAAAAAATGCTTAGATTACAATGACTTATTAGACATTTTTTCATGTATTTTTTGTATAATTTACGATCAGACTGAGTTCGCGGTCCTCTAACAGCTGGTCCTCGACTACGATTTAATAATCTAAACTGAATACCGGATGCATCAGCAACTTTTGGCATGACACCATCGAATGCATCAATCTCTCTAACAAGATGTCCTTTGCCCAATCCACCTATAGCTGGGTTACAAGACATTTCACCAATTGAATTTTCATTTGTTGTAACTAAAGCAGTATTAACTTTCATACGCGCAGATGCAGCAGCAGCTTCACAGCCTGCATGACCAGCACCAATTACAACAACGTCAAATTTTTCCATTGCTGGAATCTATTACTGAGAGATTTTTTTACAAGAGAGATTCGACTATTTTCCTATGCAGAAATCTTGAAATATTTTTCCTAATATTTCCTCTACACCAATAAAACCTACAATATGACCAAGGTTATTCGATGCTAATCTAAGCTCTTCTGCAGCTTTTTCTACTTCATCTGATTTACTAATTTTAAGAAAATCATGAAGTCTATTTGAGCATTTTTTTAATAGCGCTCTATGTCTTGCTCTTGAAATTAAAGTTGTTGATTGTGCAGTATCTATTTCAGATACAATTTTTTTTAATCTTGAATTTAATTTATTAATTCCAGTTTTATCTTTAATTGAAACTTCTATTAAGTCTTTAAATTTATACCCTTTTAATTCTTTGATGATTTTTTTTGCATTAAAACTTTTTTTATCTTTTTTATTAAGAATAATTAGCGTCTTAGCTGTAATCAATTTTTGAATATTTTTTGGTATTTTCTTTTCAGTTCCATCTAGTATCAAAATGTCTAAATTGGCCTCTATGCTGGCATTAAGAGCCAATTCTACACCTGTTTTTTCAATTTTATTTTTAGTATTCCTTATCCCTGCTGTATCCGTCAGAATTACTGGATAATTATTAATATGATATTTAACCTCGATAATATCTCTTGTGGTTCCTTTAATACTTGAAACTATTGCAGCTTGTCTTTTAACTAATAAATTTAAAAAACTGGATTTTCCGGCATTTGGTGGTCCTATTATTGCTATTTTAAAACCATCTCTAATTATCTCTCCCATAGTTTCATCTAACATTTCATCAATATCAGAAACGATAGATTTAATTTTTTCTTCATTATTTTTTAGAATTCCTTCTGGTAAATCTTCTTCTGAAAAATCTATAGATGCTTCCGTCTTACTTAAAACATCAAGAATAGTTTCTCTCCACTCTAAAAATTTAGGACTACTATTTTTAAGTCTAAGGGCTTGTATTCTTTGTGCTTCTGTTTCAGCTTGTAAGAGATCTGCAATAGACTCTGCTTCATAAAGGTTTATCCTATTATTTTGATAAGCAGTTTTGGTGAATTCTCCTGGTTCAGCTAATCTACAATCTTTTCTATCACCTAAATCCTCTAATAACTTATTAATAACTGCTTTACTTCCGTGTGTGTGAATTTCAATTAAATGCTGACCCGTATAGCTTTGACCTTCTGGATACCAAATTAAAATTCCTTCATCTATTAGTTCGCCTTCTTGATCATAAAAAGATTTTAGTAATGCTGATCTTGGTTGATCAATAACTGTCCGTGTTATTTGATTTGCAATTTGTAAAGCGCTATCTCCAGAAACACGAATGATAGCTATGCCTGATACACCAGGAGGAGTTGATAAAGCATAGATATTCATGATAAAAATATATCAAATATGAAACTAAAAGGAACTCCACTTCAAGTTAAAGTTTGGAAATACCTAATGAAAATTCCAAAAGGAAAAACTAAAACATATTTAGAAGTTGCTAAAGCAGTTGGAAAACCAAAAGCGGTAAGAGCGGTAGCAAATGCAATAGGAAAAAATCCCTATCCTATAAAAATTCCATGTCATAGAGTAATTCGCTCAGATGGTGGGTTAGGAGGGTATTCAGGTCCAGGTGGAGTTAAGACGAAAAAAAAATTATTAGCTTCAGAGCGATAAGCCTTCATCAGCAAATTTTATTATTTCATTTTTTAAATCTGGAAATTTATCTAATTGCCTAAAACCACTTTTTCTTAAATTTGATATTTGGTTATTATTGAATTTGAAAATTCTTCTTATTAAATCAATTGAAGATGCAAAGATAAAATTATTAATTTTTGTTTTTTTCTCATATTCCTCGAGCAATGAAAAGTCTCCAAAATCATAACCATATTTTTTCTTATTTTGATAGACATCATAAAGTTGCTTGATATCTCTCACCGTCATATTCCATCCTTGGCCAGCAATTGGATGAATACGATGACTTATATCTCCTATGTTAATCTTTCTGGGTTCAATTCCACATGTTAAAAAATTAAATTTTAAGGAAAAACTTTCAATTTTTGAATTCAATTTAACATTTTTATAAATCAAAAAATTAGAATTTAGATACTTCTCCAAAGATAATTTTGAATTAACTATTTTTCTCATTTCAGAATTTTTAGATAATGACCACACAAGTGAGGTGTTATTTTGATTTATGGGTAAAAAGGCTAGGGGACCATCATTTAAAAAAAATTGTCTTGAGCAGTTATTTAAAAGTTTTTCATGTTTAATGATAAAAGTAAAAGCATCTTCTTTATAGTCCCAACTTAAATCTTTTTTCTTTGTATCATTATAAACAGTATTAATAGTTAGGGCGTATTTGTTAGGTGAAAAAACTTTTTTAATTTTTAGATTTTTAATTTCTCCAGAAAGCTCATCATAAAGTTTGTCTTTTAAAACAATATAACTCAAAGGAATTTTTTTTGTTTTGTTATAGAAAATACTATCTGGATCTAAATAATCTTTATGGTTTTCATATAACTTAATTGAATTGATAGGATTACTAATTTTTTCCAAATTTTTTAATTTTAACTTTTTTAAAAAGTTAAAACTATCATTTGAGATAGATATCGAGGCAACAGAAGGCTTAGGCATTAAACCTTTTTTTCCAACTAGCTCCACAGGATAACCCAGTCTAAATAAGGCAAGTGCAACAAGATTGCCTGTTAAACCATCACCAATAATACCAATTTTTTGAATAATTTTTTTATCCATTTTTTATCAATCTTATAAAAAATGTTAAAAAGTAACAAAGGTTGATTCGTTAAATTTTAAATATGCTACAAAAAGTACTAAATTTTTTAAAACTAAGACTTATTGAAGTCTCAGGTCTTGTTATATTAACATTTTCTATATTTTATCTTTATTCAGTTGCAACTTACTCACCAGAAAACGCTACACTGATTACGCCAGGCAAAACTGAAGATTTGATTTTGTTAAATTATAGTTTTTATATATCAGACTTTTTATTACAGGCTTTTGGCCTTTCTTGTTTTTTGCTTTTTGTAAATTTTTTTATTTGGAGTTGGTTAATCATTATACAAAAGTCTGTATCTAGTATTACTTTCAAATTTTTATTTATCGTTATTTACCTTTCGTTTTTTTCACTTGGCCTAAAAATATTATTTGATCAAAGTTTTTGGTTACCTGACAATGGTAATGGGGGATTTTTAGGTGGTTACCTTATTAGTTTTATTCCTTTGGATTTTTATACCTTTAATTCAATTATTGCTTATTCATCTTTAACTGTTGGAACAATTTTTTTTATATTAAGTTTAGGTTTAAATTTTTCAGAATGGGTGAGTGTTTTAAAAAAAATTGGTTTAATTTTAATAGCGCCTATTAAATTTTTAAAAATAATATTTAAAAAGGCAGGAACAATTGATCAACCTGTTGTTCAAGAAGAACCTGAAGAATTAATTCCTACAATTAATAAAAGCTTTAAACCAAAACCGATGGAGACACAGGCAAGTCTTCCCTTGGATACAAAAGAGAATTTTTCATTTAAGTCTGGAGAATACAAACTGCCACCAACTGATTATTTGAACCAGTCAAAAAGTAATAAGAATTCTGATGCTTTAACGGATGACCATAAAGAATTATCTAAATTTTTAGAAAGCACACTTTTAGACTTTGGCATTATGGGTAAAATTAAAAAAGTAAGTCCAGGTCCAGTTGTTACTCTCTATGAATTTGAACCTGCTGCAGGAATTAAAACTTCTAAAATTGTAAATCTTACTGATGACATCGCAAGAAGCACTAGCTCAATATCTACGAGAATAGCTCCCGTCCCTGGAAAAAATACGATAGGTATAGAAATACCAAATAAAGAAATTGATCCTGTAAATTATAGACAAATTATCGAAAGCAAAGAATTTGCAAATCCAAATATCAATATTCCAATTACTTTAGGAAAAACTATTGCAGGGTACCCAATTGTTGGTGACCTAGTAAGTATGCCTCACTTACTTATCGCTGGAACAACTGGATCTGGAAAATCAGTTTGTATCAATACATTAATTTTGTCTGTACTTTATCGACATACTCCTGAAACATGTAAACTTATTTTAATTGATCCTAAAATGTTAGAATTATCGGTTTATCAAGGTATTCCTCATTTATTATCTCCAGTTATTACTGAACCCAAAAAAGCAACTTCAGCATTGAAATGGACTGTAAGAGAAATGGAAACGCGTTACAGAAAAATGACCGAAGAAGGAGTCAGAAATATTTCAGGGTTTAATGAGAAAGTAAAAAAAGAAGGTAAAAAAGTTATGCCTTACATCATTGTTGTTGTTGATGAGATGGCAGATTTGATGATGGTATCTGGAAAGCAAGTTGAAAATTATATTCAACGTCTTGCACAAATGGCTCGGGCTGCAGGTATTCATATTATTATGGCCACTCAAAGACCAAGTGTTGATGTGATTACTGGTACAATTAAGGCTAATTTTCCAACTCGAATTTCATTCCAAGTGACATCAAAAATAGATAGCCGTACTATTTTAGGTGAACAAGGAGCTGAACAACTATTAGGAAAAGGAGATATGTTATTCATGTCGTCAGCAAGCAGAATGATAAGAATTCATGGGCCTTTTGTTTCAGACTCCGAGATTGAAAAAGTAAGTACCTTTTTAAGATCACAAGGATCACCAACCTATATTGATGATATTACTAAAGTTGAGGATAATGACAATGTATCTGAGGGTGGACTAGATTCATCTGATAAAGATGAGCTTTTTAATCAAGCAGTTGAGTTAATAAAAAATGAAGGCAAAGCTTCAACCAGTTTTTTACAAAGAAAATTACAAATTGGATACAATAGAGCTGCAAGAATTATTGATCAAATGGAAGAAGCAAAAATTATAAGTCCTGCAAATCATACTGGTAAACGTGAAATTTTACCGTAATGAGATTTTTCATTATTTTATTTTTAATAATATTTTATCCATTTAATTCTTTTTCAAATATTACTGATGATATTGCAAAAAAACTAAACGAAACCAATAATCTCATTTTCTCATTTGAACAGAAATCTAATAATTTAAATGAAAAGGGTGAATGCTACTTGCTCTTTCCCGGTAATTTAAAATGCATTTATAGTGGTGAAGAAGGAAAAGAAATTTATGTAAAAAATAATAGCTTATATATTATTAAACATAAATTTAAGAGATCTTATAGATACCCAATAAAAAACTCTGCTTTTAATATTGTACTAAATAAAAATAAAATCTTGGAAAATCTCAAATCTATTGATCAATCAAAAATAGGATCTCAAAATGATAATTATTTTTACGAGATTAATACAGATGAAGGTGTATTTGTGAAAATATTTTTTAATAAAAAAACAAAACTTTTAAAAGGGTGGGAGACCATCAGCTATAATCAGGAACCTGTGAAATTTACTATTATAAATCCTAAAATAAATACTGAATTTAATGAGAAATTTATTTTACCAAGTTACGGTTTTTAAACTCTTACTTTTTCTTTTTTAAAAATATTCATGCCCCTTGCTATATAATTTCTTAAGGCGTGAGGATGATCCAAGGTACAAGTGTGGACCCATATACGATTAGGCTTATGATTCCATCCAGATCTTAAAGCATGAGTTAATAAATAACCGCCAAGTCCTTTTCCAAAGTATTCTTTAAAAATTCCAAAATAAGATATCTCTACTTCTTTTATATCTTCATGGTTTAAGTACTCATAAAATCCAGCTACATCTTCACCAACTTTAGCTACACAAAACTTTAATTTAGATTGATTTAGATAATTCTCCCATTCTTTTAAGGACCAGGCCAATCTATCTTTCCAATAGAAATCTTCTCCAATTTTTTGATATAAAAATTTGCAAAACTGAGGGTCTTTTTTTTCACTCTCTTCGATTTTTAAATTTGCTATTCCACATTCTGCAGGGATTAAATCTAATTTAGAGTTTGTTTCTAAAAAATACCTTTGAATATTCACTACTAAACTTTTCTTAAACCTCTTAGACCCATTGGTTCACCACCCATAACATGATAATGAAAGTGAGGCACCTCTTGACTGCCATCTGGTCCTGTATTTGCAATTAACCTAAACCCATTTCCACCTTCAGTCAAAGATACTTTAGTAGTTTTACAAACCTCAGCTACAGCTTGCATTAATGAAGCGATTTCATCTTTAGATGCATTTTTAGAAAAATCGTCAACATCTGTGTAAGCACCTTTTGGAATAACCAAAACATGTACCTTAGCCTGCGGACTAATATCATTGAATGCTAAAGCATGATCATTTTCAAATACTTTATCACAAGGAATTTCACCTCTTAATATTTTTGCAAAGATATTATTTGTATCGTAACTCATTGTTTTTTTCTGTTAGCTTTTTCTACAAGGCCAGACACACCTTCTCTTTTCTTTAATTCATTCATTACATCTTCGACTTTCACATTGTTTGCCTCTAACAAAACAAGAATATGATACATAACATCAGCTGCCTCGTGCACTTCATTTTTATTCTCATTTAGTGCATCGATAAGTTCTTTGATTTCCTCCATGACTTTCTCGCGGCAAAGGCTGTTATTATCTAATAATTTTTTTGTATAAGACTCATGTTCTGATGAGTTTTTTCTTTCTCGTATTGTTTTAATTAAACCTTCTAAGACTTCAAACATCCTATAATCTTACAGGAACATTTTCTTTTTTTAAATACTCTTTTGCCTCTTGAATTGAATATTTTCCAAAGTGAAATATGGAGGCAGCCAATACTGCACTTGCACCACCATCTAAAATACCATCTTTTAAATGCTGAAGGTTACCAACTCCACCTGAAGCTATAACTGGAATATTTAAACTACTTGATATTTTTTTTGTTAATTCAATATCATAACCCTCCTTGGTTCCATCTCTGTCCATAGAGGTTAAAAGAATTTCTCCTGCGCCATTTTTTTCTGCTAATTTAGCAAACTCTACTGCATCAAGCTCTGTTGCTTCTCTTCCACCATGAGTAAACACGGTCCATTTGTCTTGTGCAGTTTTTTTTGCGTCGATCGCAACAACAATACATTGTGAACCAAATTTATTTGAACTTTCTTTTATTAGCTCAGGATTTTTAATTGCTGCTGTATTAATAGAAACTTTATCTGCACCAGCTAGTAAAAGTTTTCTAATATCTTGAATTGATCTTACACCACCACCAACCGTTAAAGGCACAAAACAACACTCGGCCGTTTTTTTTACCGTATCTAATAAAATATCTCTTTTATCACTTGATGCTGTAATATCTAAAAAACAGATCTCATCAGCACCGTTTTTGTTATAAACTGAAGCTTGTTCTACAGGATCTCCTGCATCAACAAGATCAACAAAATTAATACCCTTAACAACTCTTCCATCTTTGACGTCTAAACAGGGTATAATTCTTTTTTTAAGCATTAAATTTTACCAATTCATTTAGATCAATTAAGCCATCATAAATTGCTTTTCCAACAACAACACCTGAGATTTTTTTTTGTGACTTGATCAGCTTAATATCATCAATACTTGATACCCCGCCAGATGCTGTTACCGGGATTTTTGAACTCTCAGCCATCTTAAGTGTATCTTCAATATTAATTCCTTGTTTCATTCCATCTTTATTAATGTCAGTAAAAATAATGCTTTTTAAAGGAAGATTTTTAATAGTTTCTAAGAAATCAAAACATGAAATTTCTGTTTGATCTTTCCATCCTTTTAAAGCAATCATTTTATCTCTAACATCAAGGCCTACTGAAATTTTATTTTTATACTTTTGAGATATTTCAATTAATAAATCTGGATCATTTACTGCAGCGGTTCCCATCACTGCATTCTCAACTCCAAGATCAATTATTTCTTCAACAGTATCTTTTGTCCTCAATCCACCACCAACTTGAACTTTTAAACCAGTGCTTTGAATAATTTCTTTAATTGTTTTTAAATTAGATTTTTCTTTGTGAATTGTACGGTCAAGATCAACTACATGCAAAAATTCAAAGCCTTTATCCTCAAAAGCTTTAGCTTGTTCAATAGGAGACCTTGAATAAACTGTTTGTTGTTCAAAATCACCCTTGGTTAATCTTACACACTTTCCGTCTTGAAGATCTATAGCTGGATAAATAATCATTATAATTTAACAAAATTTTCTAATATTTTTATACCATTTGCCTGACTTTTTTCTGGGTGAAATTGAGTCCCAAAAATATTATCCTTTTCAACTGCTGATACAATTGCAGTTGAATAATTAGTTGTAGCAGAAATAAATTGGTCATTTTCAACGTCAAAGGCAAAGCTATGAACAAAATAAAAATGGCTTTCATTTTCAATTCCTGAAAATAATTTTGATTTTTGATTAATGCTAATATTATTCCACCCCATATGGGGTAATTTCAAATTCTTATCTGTTAAGTTAATTTTGTTTACTTTACCTTTTATCCAATCAAAGCCTTTACTTCCTCCATCCTCTTCTCCAAATGAAGAAAATAATTGCATACCAACACAAATACCCAAAATTGGTTTTTGTTTTTCTAAAACAGCGCTGGTTAGCTCGTCTACAATGCCATCTATTGATAAAAGAGATTGATAGCATTGTTTAAATGATCCTTGACCGGGTAGCACTATTTTATCAAAGTTTTTTAATTCATTTGCTGAATTAATAATTTTAACATCAGATTTATTAAAAATATTATTTGAAGCTAGTTCAACTGCTTTTGAGACCGACTTTAAATTGCCAGACTCATAGTCAAAGATAGCTATTTTCATTAATTGCTAAATAGTACCTTTGGTCGATGGTATAATATTTTCAGCTCTAGAATCGACTGTGACAGCTTCTCTTAAAGCCCTAGCTAAACCTTTATAACAAGACTCTATAATGTGGTGAGAATTATCACCGTAAATATTTTCAACATGCAAAGTGATACCTGCGCTTTGTGAGAATGCGTGATACCATTCTTTAAATAATTCAGTATCCATCTCGCCAAGTTTTTCTACAGCAAGTTTTACTTTCCAAACTAAATAAGGGCGATTTGATAAATCCAAAGAAACACGACTTAATGTTTCATCCATTGGTATGGTCGCACTTGAATACCTTTTAATACCTTTTTTATCACCCAGAGCTTTTTTCAAAGCTTCTCCAAAAGCTATCCCACTGTCTTCTGTTGTATGATGAAGATCAATGTGTAAATCGCCTTTAGCCTCTAGATTTATGTCTATAAGAGAATGTTTGGCAATTTGTTCCATCATGTGATCAAGAAAACCAATGCCTGTATTAATCTTAGACTGACCAGTACCATCTAAGTTTACTTCAACATTAATTGAAGTTTCTTTTGTTTCTCTTTTAATTGAACCTTTTCTCATACTTTACTGAAGTATTTACCTCATTAAGAATTAAATTAACACCTTGAAGATAAAAGAATAATAACCACATATATTGAAAATGGAGCAAAATAAAGACAGGCTAGATTGGCACGGAACAACGATCGTTCTCATAAGAAAAGGAAACGATGTTGTTGTTGCAGGTGACGGACAAGTAAGTATTGGCAATACTGTGATGAAAAGTACAGCTAAGAAAGTTCGTAAAATAGAAAAAAGAGATGTCATTGCAGGATTTGCCGGATCAACTGCGGATGCGTTTACATTATTTGAAAGATTAGAAGCAAAATTAGAAAAACATGGTGGTCAATTAACTAGAGCTGCTGTTGAATTGGCTAAAGACTGGAGATCAGATAAATATTTAAGAAGATTAGAAGCTTTGATGGCCGTAGCCGATAAAGAAAGTAGTTTTATTATTAGTGGTAATGGAGATGTTTTAGAACCAGAGCACGGTATTATTGCAATTGGATCTGGTGGAAATTATGCTTTAGCTGCTGCTAGAGCAATGATTGATGATCCTAAAAAAACAGCCGAAGAGATTGCAAAAAAATCTATAGAGATCGCAGCTGACATTTGTGTTTTCACAAATCACAATATTACAACCGAAAAACTTTAATGGAAGAAAATCAAAAAATCGTTTCATTCTCACCTAGAGAAATTGTCTCTGAACTTGACCGATTTGTAATTGGCCAATCAGAAGCAAAAAGAGCCGTTGCTATAGCTTTGAGAAATAGATGGAGAAGACAAGAATTACCTGAAGAAATTCGTGAAGAAGTTTTGCCAAAAAACATTTTAATGATTGGGCCAACTGGTGTTGGTAAAACTGAAATTTCAAGAAGATTATCTAAATTAGCTGAGGCACCGTTTATCAAAGTAGAGGCAACAAAATTTACGGAAGTCGGATACGTTGGTAAGGATGTCGAGCAAATTATCAGAGATTTAATTGAAATTTCAATTGCATTAGTAAAAGAAAGAAAACGAAAAGAAGTTTTAGCCAAAGCTCAAATGTCTGCTGAGGAAAGAGTGCTTGAAGTACTAGTTGGTAAAAATGCTAGTAGTGCAACTAAAGAAAGTTACAGAAAAAGATTAAGGGCAGGTGATTTAGATAACAACGAGATTGAAATTTCTGTTCAAGACAGTCCCCAAATGCCATCTTTTGATATTCCAGGAATGCAGGGTAGCGTTGGAATGGTAAGCATTGGAGATATTTTTGGAAAAGGCATAACTAAGAAGAAAAAGAAAAAAATGACTGTTAAAGAATCGTACGATTACCTTATTGAAGAAGAGTCTGACAAATTAATGGATAACGATCAGGTTTTAAAAGAAGCAAAATTTGCAGCTGAAAATAACGGAATTGTTTTTCTTGATGAGATCGATAAAGTTTCTGCAAGATCAGATGGTAGATCTGGAGCTGATGTTTCAAGAGAAGGAGTACAAAGAGATTTACTTCCATTAATTGAAGGGACAACAGTAAACACTAAACACGGCCCTATAAAAACTGATCATATTCTTTTTATCGCTTCTGGTGCATTTCAATTAGCTAAGCCTTCTGATCTATTACCAGAATTACAAGGAAGGCTTCCAATTAGAGTAGAGCTTAATGCATTAACTAAAGAAGATTTTATTAAAATTTTAAAAGAACCTGATAACAGTTTAATTAAGCAATATACTGCACTACTTGGAACTGAAAAAGTAACACTTGAATTTACAGATGATGCAATAGAAGCCATCGCAGAAATTTCTACTCATATCAACTCTACAATCGAGAATATTGGAGCAAGAAGACTTCATACAATTTTAGAGAAAATTTTAGATGATATCAGTTTTGAAGCGCCAGATAAAAGTGGTGAAAAAGTTTTAATTAATAAAGCTTATGTTGATAAACATTTAGGTGATATTGCTAAAGATAAAGATTTATCAAAATTTATTTTATAATTTTTTTAAAAACACAATTATCGATCCTGACCCACCAAGTTTGATTGGACTTTGTTCAATATTAATAACATGATCAGAAAAATTATTTTCGATATGTTCGGGAACAGCATATCTAAGTAAGCTTAAATCCTTAGAAGCATATGGATCTTGTTCTTTATTAGAGTGAAGGCCCTTTCCTGTAATAAATAATATCTTTCTAACTTTTCTCTCAATTGCATCGTTTATAGTATTAGATACAACGTCTAGGGCTTCGTGCATTTTAAGACCATGAAGATCTTTTCGAATATCAAATAATCTATCATTATTTTTTTCTATAATTGAATTGTCGAGAGGAGCGTCTTTATCTTCTATACTATTAATATTTTCTATAAAAGATTGCCAATCTTTAAGGTCTTCTTCTGTTGGCTTAATGTTTGGTTTCTTCTTCACTTGATAACTCTGTTAAATACCAAGTTGGATCATTATTTTTTAAATCTTTTTCGAATACCCAAACATCTGTAACTAATTTGATTTCTTCTGGGTTTCCTTCAATTATTTCACCTTTATCACTCTTTAAACAATTTACAATTTCACTTACAAACTTTGTTTTTACTTTGTAAAAAGTATCTTTGTTATCAATATCTAATATTTTAGTCTCTTTAATTCCAATGAACGACATCTGAGAAGTGATTTTTTTACTCTCTCTTTCTTTAATCACACCTTCAAAGTTTTTATATAAATCTTTCGTAAGCAAAGGTTTTAAAGCCTTTCGATCTCCTTTAGCAAAAGCATTAATTATGATTTCATAAGCTGCTTCTGCTCCTTTTATAAAAATTTTTTCATCAAATTTTGTTGTGTCTTGTTTTATTTCATCTTCAATAATAGGTTTGGTAAACTCTTCATTAGATTGGGCTTGGGTAAATCTTGCTTTCATAGGCATATTGTCAGCTCCTTTGCCTAATGTGCTTCTTAATCTCAATAAAATAAATCCCGCCATTATTGCGAGAAGTATTATGTCAATATATCCAAAATTTTCGCTCATTCTTGTAATTTCTTAAAAAGTAATTATTTCAATAATAAATGCAATTTACAATACTATTTTTAATAATTGTTCCATTAATTGAAATATATTTCATGATTAAGATAGGTGCTGTTATTGGAGCTTTCAATACCATACTAGCAACTTTATTGACTGCAGCTGCCGGCCTATATTTTGTTAAACTGCAAGGAATCTCAACATTATATTCAGCTGTAAACAGTATAAGAAATGATCAAACTCCATTTAAAGAAATACTAAGTGGTTTTTGTTTGATTATAGCTGCTCTATTTTTAATTATCCCTGGTTTTTTTACAGACACCATTGGGGTTTTACTGCTCATACCTTTTACTAGAAATATAATTTTAAAGATATTTGTTAACGAAGAAAATTTAAATAAATCGAATAACCATGATGTAAACACGATAGAAATAGAAGCGGAGGAAATTAATGAACAAGACAAATAATGATCAAAAAAAATACGAAATAGTTGCTAAATATATTAAAGATATTTCGTTTGAAATTCCTTCACCTGATAGTTTCGTCGACGCCGCACAAAATCTTGGCTCATATGCCACTAAACTAGATTTAAACAGCAATCCTTACAAAAATAATTTAATTGAATTGAATTGTAAATTTTTGCTAGAAGCCCCTGAAAATATTCAAAACAAAATTCATGCGGAAGTATGTATATCAATTGTTTTCAAACTAACTGATTCAAAGATGACAGCAGATGAAGTTAAAAAAACTATTTTAGTTTCAATACCAAGTGAACATTTTGAATATATGAAAGATATCGTTACTTCACTGTTTCAAAAATCTGGTTTTAAAAGTTTTAATTTTAATAAAACAATTAATTTTGAAGAATTATATAAACAGCAATTTGCTAATTAAGCATAGACGATTTTGGCAATTCTTTTTGAAGAAATTCTTTGTGTAATCTTTTTTCCTCATCCGTAATTTGAACTATAATTTGTTTTCGATCTTTTATACTTTTAACATTTTTAATAGATTCATCTTGTGCGTCTAAATCGAACTCAAAAGTGGGTTCTTTCTTTTCAAATAGTTCTATGTAAACTTTAGCCAATAATTCACAGTCTAAAAGAGCGGAATGTTTTTGTCTTCTTGAATTATCGATCTTGAAACGTTTACACAGCGCGTCAAGGCTATTTTGTGCTCCAGGAAACTTCTCTCTAGCAACGTTAAGAGTATCAACGATATTATCTTTTGAGATTTGTTTCTCACCGACTTCTTTAAGTTCTTTATTTAAAAAAGCCAAATCAAACTCAGCATTGTGGATCACTAGCTTTTTGCCATCTATAAATTTTATAAAATCTTTAGCTACATCATTAAATTTTGGCTTATCCTTTAAAAATTCTTTTGAAATACCATGAGTGTCATAAGCACCTTGGGATATTTCCATTTCTGGGTTTAAAAAAACATGAAACTTTTCACCTGTAGGGATATGGTCTTCGATTTCTATACAAGCAATTTCTATAATTTTATCATTTACTGATGATAAACCTGTTGTTTCTGTATCTAATAAAACCTCTTTCATATAATTACCTTATCTATTAAATTTTTAGCGTCTTTTTTAATCTTTGCACTATTAAAATTATTTTTAACCACAAAGTCTGCTTTTTCTTTTTTTAAATCCAAAGGTAATTGTGCTGATTTTAGTAGTGTATATATTTTTAAATTAAAATTTTTTCTTTTTTTTAATTTAGTCATCATTTTATTTTTTGTAGGATCTATAAAGACTAAAATATCTGTATTTAAATTTAATTTATTTTCTAAAAACAAAGGTATATCTAAAACAACAGCTTTTTTATTTTTATTTTTTTTTAAAAATTTATTCATTTCCTTTCGTACTAATGGGTGCACAATTTTTATAATTTTTTTTAAATTAGTTGGGTTTTGATTTATAATTTTTACTAAATCATCTTTATCAATTGGAAATTCAGAAATATATTTTGGAAATGATTTTTTTAGTTTAGCATACAAATCTCTACTACTTTTGTATAAGTCAAAAACAGTATTATCGGCATTAAATAAAGGTATATTCAATTGTTTAGCAAAGAAAGACTTGCCTGATCCAATATCGCCCAAGACTGCAATTCTAATCATTTAAAGTTTTTATAACCTCATCAGTAATAACGGGCTCGACACCAGTCCATATTTTAAATGATGCTTGTGCTTGGTATAAAAACATCATTTTTCCGTTTGCAATCCTATTATTATTTTTTTCCGCTTCTTCCAAAAAATTTGTTTTTTTAGGATTATAAATCACATCATAAAATAATTTATTCTTAATATCAGATAAATCCAAATTTAATTTATCGTTTTTGTTTAATCCTACACTTGTCGCATTTATATAAACATCGGCATTCTTTATCTTTTCCCAGCCAATAATTTCTAAATTTTCATATAAATCAGATAGTTTGTTTAATTTATCTTCTGATCTATTAGTTACAATAATTTTACCAATGCCCAAATTATTTAACGCTTCTATTATTGATGGTGATACACCACCTGCTCCTATTAAAAAAGCTGATTTATTTTTAAAATTAAATTTTAAATCCTCTAAAGATTTTTGGAAACCCATGACATCAGTATTGTGACCAATAATTTTACTTCCTGATTTATACAACGTGTTAACAGAATTAGTTTTAAGCGAAACCGAAGATAACTCGTCTACAAATTCTATAATATTTTGTTTAAATGGAACAGTGACATTACAACCAAAAAGGTTATCATCTTTTAATTCTTTGATAATTTTTTGTAAGTCTTCTTTTTCTAATAATTTTTTTTCATAGATAAAATCTAACTTATTTTGCTTTATCCAAATATTGTGAATTTTTGGGGATAGTGAATGTTCTATTGGGTTTCCTATTACACAAAGTTTTTTCACGATAGTTTATCAAGATAAGGTTTAAGTTGTTTCATTGGCAATCCTTGAATTGAATCAATATCACCATCAATTTTTTCAAACAAATTTTTTCCTGGGCCTTCGATTTGATATACTCCATATTTTAACATGGTTTCTAATTTAATTTTTTCTAAATAATTTGATATTTCTTTATCAGATAATTTCTTCATTTTTAAAAGGCATGTATCGTGAAAGTGAGAAATCATGCTACCCGCTCTAGATACACAAATTGCTGAATGAAGCATATGGGTTTGATTATTTAGGTTATGTAAAATATTTTTGGCATCTTCTAAATTTTTTGGTTTATCAATATTTTTTCCATTCAGATCTAAAGTTTGGTCTGCGCCAATTACAACGTCATTTAAAAACTTAGAACTTACTCTATTTGCCTTAAGTTCAGCTAAGTTTTTCGCAATTTGTAATGGGGTGGCGCCATTATAAATTAATGATAATTTAATTTCATCTTCATCCACACCGGATGAATATTGTTTCACATCGTAGTTATTGTTTTTTAAAATTGTAAATCTAATTCCACTATTAGAGGCTAAAATTAACTTATTAATCATTAATTTTTTGTTTTTCAATTTCAAAAATTTTAATAATTGAAGCAGCACTTTCTTCTACAGATTTTCTTGTTACGTCAATCATTGGTATTTTTTTCGAATTAAACAATTTTTTTGCTTCATCTATTTCTTTTTCAATATTACTCATATCAGCATAAGTTGACGATTTTTTATCATTCAAAATTGTAATTCTTGTTTTTCTTACATCTGAAAGTCTTTTTGGATCAATTGTTAAACCAACCTTTACAGCTTTTGATTTATAAATATCTTCGGGTAAAATTTGATGAAGAACAAGTGGTATATTAGAAACCTTATAACCTCTTTCACCTAAATAAATAGAAGTTGGGGTTTTACTAGTTCTGCTTACTCCAAAAATTATAATATCTGCGTCTACGGCTGTATCTAATCTTTGTCCATCATCATGTTGCAGTGTAAATTGCATTGCTTCTATTTTTTTATAATATTCTTTATTTAATTGATGTTGCCCGCTTGGTTTAAGAGTGGCTTTCTGATTAAAAATTTTTTCAAACTCTGGAATCAAATAGTCTAATAGGCCAAAACATGGAATGTTAAATGTTTTGCATTCGTTAATGATATGATTTGTGGTTTGTTTTTCTACAAGTGTATAAAGAATAATGGGGTTTTCCGCTTTTTTACATGCTTCAATTAATGTTGCCGTTTGAGTAGTTGTTCTCATGAAAGCAAAATGATGAATTTTATAATTATTGTCTGGAAACTGAGCTTTTAATGCTAAATAAATTCTATCAAGAGTTTCTCCTGTAGAATCTGAAACTAAGAAAAAGTTGAAAGTTTTGTTCATAAATATGTTTATAAAGATTTTATAACAACTTTATATCAATAGAGTTAAAAAAATTTAAATTTTATCTATAAACGTTACAATTTTAACAATAAATTATTAGACTTAAATTTTTATATCCGATTATATTGAATTAAGTGAGTAAGTATAAAATTCCCTTAATTTTAATATCTATATTGTTTATAAATATGTATATCTAGTTATTAAATAATTAACCCCGTTATAAACATTACCTAATAATAAAACTAACTTATATAAATATAATTATTATATTATTGTTTAATTGTTTATCAGATATTGCAAATTATTAAAAAATTAGTTATAAAAACATTTCACCACAATAAAATTTTCCATTATGAATTTACAAGAACTTAAAGATAAATCACCTGCTGATCTAATTTCAGAAGCTGAAAAGCTCGGTATTGAAAATCCAAGCACGCTTAGAAAACAAGAAATATTATTTGCAATATTAAAAAAACTTGCTGAAAAGGGAGAGCAAATAACTGCTACAGGTGTGTTAGAAACTTTACAAGATGGGTTTGGTTTTTTAAGAGCCATGGAGTCAAATTACTTGCCTGGGCCTGACGATATTTATGTAAGCCCAAGTCAAATAAGAAGATTTGGTCTTAGAAAGGGAGACACCGTTGAAGGAGAAATTAGAGCTCCAAAAGATCAAGAAAGATATTTTGCATTATTAAAGGTTAATAAGATTAATTTTGAAGATCCTGAAAAAACTAAACATAAAATTAACTTTGATAACTTAACGCCATTATATCCAGATGAAAAAATTAAGTTAGAAATTGAAAAAACAAAGATAGAAAAAAAGACAGACGTAACCGCTAGAGTTATTGATTTGGTTTCGCCAATCGGAAAAGGGCAAAGATCTCTAATAGTTGCCCCACCAAGAACAGGGAAAACAGTAATTTTACAAAATATTGCGAATTCAATAACCGCAAATCATCCAGAGATATATTTAATAGTATTGCTAATTGATGAAAGACCAGAAGAAGTTACAGATATGCAAAGAACAGTTAATGGTGAAGTTGTAAGTTCTACATTTGATGAACCAGCTCAACGACACGTTCAAGTTGCTGAAATGGTGATAGAGAAAGCAAAAAGACTTTGTGAACATAAAAAGGATGTTGTTATATTGCTAGATTCAATAACAAGATTGGGCAGAGCATATAACGCTGTTGTTCCAAGTTCAGGTAAAGTTTTAACTGGTGGTGTTGATGCAAATGCACTTCAAAGACCTAAAAGATTTTTTGGTGCCGCTAGAAACATCGAAGAAGGTGGTTCCTTAACTATAATCTCAACTGCTTTGATTGAAACAGGCTCAAGAATGGATGAAGTTATTTTTGAAGAATTTAAAGGAACAGGTAACTCAGAAGTGGTTCTTGATAGAAAAGTTGCAGATAAAAGAACTTACCCAGCAATTGATGTTGCCAAATCTGGCACGAGAAAAGAAGAATTGTTGTTTGAAAAAGATGAACTATCTAAGATGAACGTGCTAAGAAGAATTATTAATCCTATGGGATCTATGGATGCTATAGAATTTTTAATAGGTAAATTAAGAGAGACAAAAAATAATGGAGAATTTTTTGACTCTATGAATAAAGGTTAATCGATTTTTTTAGCCTCTTCTATTAACATTATAGGAATTCCATTTTTTATTGGATAAGCAAGCTTAGAAGTTTTGGCAATTAAACAATTGTTTTTTTCATCGTAAATTAATTTTTCTTTTGACTGAGGACAAACAATTGTTTTTAATAAATCTTTATCAAATTCCATTAATGAATATTCCTATTTTCGTCATTATTATTTCCTAAAATATAAAAATTAATAATTTGATTAAGAACATCATTTCTATCTTTAATATCTATCGTTTCTAGCAATCTCTGTTTTTCGCTAATTGTAAAAGGACATATCATTGCCAGTGAGTTAATTAACTGGGAAGGCTCTACTTTTTCAACTATTTTCCAGTCCGTAATTAATTGATGCTTCTCAAAAAGCTTTTTTGTTTTATCAATTAAATCTATAGTATTTATATTGATCTTTTCCTCTTCACCAAAGTCTTTTGTAAAATCTTCATAGTCAACTATGAATTTTCTATACAAGTTATTTGTATTAATTTCATTTTTAATTTTAAATCTAGTGATGCCTTTAAGGTTAATCAAGTAACGACCGTCAGGCGTCGAGGAATGGTATTCTATGTAACCAACGCACCCAACAGAATAGACTTCTGGCTTTCCATCTAAATCTTTTTTTAAATTTGATTGAACCATTCCTATTAAATTATTGCCATCAATTGCATGTTCTGTCATTTGTTTGTACCTTGGTTCAAATATATTTAGAGGTAAAAGGGTTTTGGGAAAAAAAATTGCATTACTTAATGGGAAAATTGGTATTTCAGTCGGTAAATCTGATATGTTAAATTTTTTTTTCATTATTTATCTATTGAAAAACTTTAACATAAATAATAATTTAAAAAAAATATAAAAGCGGGTGTAGCTCAGTGGTAGAGCGAAACGTTGCCAACGTTTAGGTCGTGGGTTCAATTCCCTTCACCCGCTCCAAAAAAATGTTCTCAGGATTTAAAAAGGAAACAATTACTGTTGAAGACCAAGGTTTTGGAAAAGCAGAGATAGTTTGTAGACATGGAGGCAAAGGTGAGCCGTTATTATTATTACACGGCAATCCCATGTCACATATCACGTGGCACAAGATAGTTGATGATCTAAAAGATAAATTTTATGTAGTTGCCTCTGATCTTAGAGGTTATGGTGAAAGCATTGGTCCAGAAGAGGGTGGAGATAATCATATAAATTATTCATTCAGAGCAATGGCAAGTGATCAAATATCTTTAATGAAAAAATTAGGTTTTGATGAATTTAAATTAGTTGGTCACGATAGAGGAGCCAGAACCTCACATAGAATGTGTTTAGATTTTCCAGAAAAAATAAAAAAAGTTGGAATATTTGATATTATGCCAAACAGACACATTTGGACTGTACAAAAGAAAAATTGGGCAATGTCAAAATGGCATTGGTTACTAATGATGCAGCCTTATGATTTGCCAGAGAAATTGTTATCATCTGTTCCAGCAAAATATTATATGGAAAAAAAATTATCTAAAAGAGGCGCAACTTTAGAGTTTTGTAAGGAGACATTTGATGAGTATGTCAGGTGCTTTAATTATAAAACTATCAGAGCGTCATGTGAAGATTATAGAGCCTCACCATCTTGTGATCTTGATCATGATAATGAAGATTTTGAAAAAAATAATAAAATTAAATGCCCAATTTTTATACTATGGGGTAACAGAAGTGATACTGGAAAAGTTTGGGGGGATGTGCTAAATGTTTGGCAGAATTATAGTGATCAAAAAGTTCAAGGAGAGGGATTAGATTGTGGTCATTATTTACAAGAAGAACAACCAAAAAAAGTTTTAGAATGGTTTAAAAAATTTTTATAATGAGTGATTTATCTAAAAAAAAATGCATACCGTGTTCTGGTGAGATCCCAGCTTTTACAGAAGAGCAAATTAATGAATTTAAAACTCAAGTAGAAAACTGGAATATAATGAAAAATGATAAAGGTCATTTCTATTTATCAAAAGATTTCAAGTTCAAAAATTTTGAAACAAGTTTAAATTTTATCAACAAAGTTTCACAAATCGCTGAAGACGAGAATCATCATCCTGACCTAAAGTTTGGATGGGGATATGCCAATATTATTATTATGACACATGCTATAAATGGGTTAGCTGAAAGTGATTTTGTTTTGGCGGCTAAGATCGACGAAATCAGTGTTTAAAATTTCTTACTCCTGTAAACACCATTGATATGCCAGCTTTGTCAGCTGCATCGATAACTTCTTGATCTCGTATAGATCCACCCGGTTGAATTATAGATTTAACACCTGCCTGGATAAGATTTTCAAGACCATCGGCAAACGGAAAAAAAGCGTCTGAAGCCGCAGATGATCCTGCGATTTCTTTTGGAAAAAATTTTAAAGCATTTTTACATGCAATTTCGGCAGAACCAACCCTACTAGTTTGGCCAGCTCCAACACCTAGAGTTTTATTATCTTTAGTAATAACAATTGCATTTGATTTCACGTGCTTGCAAACTTGATTTGCAAACAAAAGATTATCAATTTCTGTTTCTGTTGGTTTTGCTTTGGTTACAATTTTTAAATCTTTTTTTGTTAAAGATGAAAAATTCTCATCTTGAAGTAGAAAAGTCTTTTGCATAAAAGCTACTGAAAATGAGGGGCTATTTTCTATCAACTCATACTCTAAAACCCTAAGGTTTTTCTTTGATGATAATATTTTTTTCGCTTCATCACTAACCTTTGGTGTTAAGATCACCTCATAGAAGGTTTTTACAATTTCAGTAGCAATGCCTTCGTCAATGTTATAATTGAACGCCACAACCCCTCCAAATGCGCTTGTAGGGTCACCTGAGAGGGCATTTAGATAGGCTTTTAGTCCATCTGTATCTGAAGCACACCCACAAGGGTTATTATGCTTAATTATGGCACAAACCTTACTTTTTTTGTCAAAGTCATTTACTAGTGAGTAGGCATTAAATGAGTCTAGATAGTTATTATGACTAAGCTCTTTTCCTTGAATTTGATTTAAATTTGAGAACCCTTTTTTATTATTAACAATTTCAAATACTCGACTTTCTTGATGAGGGTTTTCACCATATCTAAGTTTTTGTAAAATTTTACCAGGAATAGTTTTTTTATCTAAAAACTTAATACCATTTTGCTCTGACATCCAATTTGATATCAAGCTATCGTAATAAGCTGTTTCGCTAAATGTAATAGCTGACATTTTTTTTCTAAACTCTATGGATGTCGAACCTTTATTTTGTTCAAATTCTTTTAAAAATTCATCATAGTATTTTGGAGAAGGTAGTACGGTGACATGTTTGAAGTTTTTTGAAGATGATCTAAGCATTGATGGACCTCCGATATCAATATTTTCGATCATTTCTTCAAATGATACGTCGCCTTCTAATAATTTATTTTCAAATGGGTAAAGATTAACAATGACAAGGTTGATTTCACTAATTTGATTTTCTTTCATTTGATCTTGATGATTTTTTTTATCAATATCTCCTAACAAGCCACCGTGTATTTTAGGATGAAGTGTTTTAACTCTGCCTTCTAATATTTCAGGTGAACCGGTGTATTGAGAAATTTCAGTGCATTCAAAACCCTTATCTGTTATGAACTTAAAGGTTCCACCTGTACTTATAATTTCAACATTGTGCTTTTTTAAAGCACCAAGAACGGCCTCAAGGTTTGTTTTGTCTGAAACTGAAATTAAAGCTTTAGTAATTTTATTCATTGGATGTTTTCTTATAGTCTATTAATTAGTTTTTTCCAAAGCCCAGTTGATGTTATTCACCTTATCTTTCAAAGTGCCTTCAACAAGAATACATTTTGACTCTAAAATTTTGTCATAAGAAGCAAAATAAAGACTATCTTCGATTTTTATAGGGTGTGATGATTTAAATCTCCAGCCCTGATTATCCACACTTAATAATATATCTCCACCTTGAGTTTGTATAAGTTTACCCTCAGGTGTGATGTGAAATCGAAGAGAAAAATTTAGGAAAGCCAAATTTTTTTTTGCAACAATTACAAGTTCTTCTCCAGTCAACTTATTTTCATTTTCATGAATAACTATTTTTCTTTCATACATAGTATTATACTTTTTTTGATAACCATTATGACCAGAAATAATTGAAATAGTATCTTTGTCAGTGTTTAGATCTTTTTTATAAACTTTTAATTTTTGTATAAGAGAATTTCCATAAAACGTTCTAACTAATGGGTTTTTTTGAAATAAGCAGGAAGAGGTGTCATTTATTGTTAATGCAGAATGTGCTGCTGTAGTTTGACTTAGATATGGTAAATCACCATTAAAATTGTGAGCTGACCCACAATTTGAAATTATTTTTTTTCCATTATAAAGAAATTCAAAAGATAAACATCCTGCTTGGTAATTTTGTGAATTTAAATCAGACGGTGGATCATTGGCATCGACAGCTATTTCAAACTTTTTAATTTTTGAAATTAAGTAAGAATGAGTTTTTGTTTTTTTATCAAATTTATAGTTTTTGACTTTTAAAAATTTATTAAATTCAGTGGCATCTCTATTTTTAGCTCCATTAAATAGTGGGAGAAAATTATTTGATAGTAATAATCCTTTATAATTATCTCCAATTTTTTGAATATTTTGGTCTAAAAATTCAGGTACAGTATTTTGTGAGAAGATTAAAAATTCTCTAACTAAAATTAAATGGTGCAATAACCAGAATTGATCCTCTGGGTTTTTACTTTCAACAAAGCCATTGCGATCAATAATGTTTTTAATTTCACTTGATAAATTTTTTATCGTACTTTGAAATAATTTTTGGTTACCTTCAAAGGTAACACTAACTAAAATTAAAGAAGCAAGGACGAGTATTTTTTCTAATTTGTTATGTATAAATGTAAGGTTTCGATTTAAGTGAAGAGCTTGTTTTACAATATTATTTGTTATAGTCGCTCTAAACACCATATCATCGTTTCTTATTGTAAAATGAGAACAACATATCCAAAAAATTAATCGATTGGCTGTGATAAGATGGTTCCAATTTTTTTCATTATAATTTTGATTTTTTCTTAACCATTCAACCATGATATTTTTAGCAAGTATTTTGTGATTTTTTATATCGAGTTGAGATAACCAAGAAAATTTATGTAGCTCTGATAAATGTTTTTGCCCAATATTATCAAGTTTCCAAATATTTTTTTGAAATCGCTTAATCAATTCGATTCTTTTATTATTTTTATCCTCGAGCTCTAAAAGTAAAGGAACGTTATTCATGTCATAACTTCTAGAAGGAGGAGTAACCTTTAAACTATTGTTATAATATTGGGTGGTAAAATATATTTTCCTAATTTTCTCTAAAAAAAGATTAAATAATGAATAAATAAATAACCTAATGAATCTAAGATTCATTTATTGCTTTCTTAAATTTTTAATATTTTCAGAAATATTATTTTCACCTTTAAAGATAGTTGTTCCTGAAACCAAAATATTTGCACCTGCTTTTATTGCTAGTGGTGCAGTTTCAAAATCTATACCACCATCAATCTCAATATCGATATTAAGATTTTCTTTTTTAATTTTAGATCTGAAAAATTTCACTTTTTCTAAAACTTCTGGCATAAATTTTTGTCCTGCAAATCCAGGGTTAACGCTCATAATCAAAATTAAATCAATTTCTTTAAGATAATTTTCTATAACAGTGCTTGGTGTTTCAGGATTTAATGAAATACCTACTTTTTTTTTACAGGATTTTATAACATTGATAGTTCTTTGAATATTGTCAGTTGCTTCAGGATGAAACGTTATGATGTCAGCACCTGCATCAGCATAATCTTGAATATATTTTTCCACTGGAGATATCATTAAATGAACATCAAATGGAAGTTTCGAGCATTTTCTTATTTTGCTAATTACTGGTGGTCCAAAAGTTAAATTTGGAACGAAATGGCCATCCATAACATCAATATGTATTAAATCAGCTCCTGAATTATTTAGTTTCTTAATTTCACTACCAATTTCACTGAAATCACAAGATAGAATTGATGGAGAAATTTTGATTTGGTTCATAATTATCTTTTAACTTATTTTAAAAATTTGAAAAATTCTTTTTAAGAACCAGTGGCTAAAATTATATCGATTAAGACTGTAAATAGCATGCAAGTTGCAATAAATAAGCAAACGTGAAGTGAATAGTAAATCATTACTAATTTGTCTCGAAAATTTTTTGATTTTATAATCATAAGCTCTCTATTTTTTTCTGACTTTTTAAAATCATATGAAAGCATCCAAAAATTATTTGAATTCAATCTGTTATCTATATAACCTATCTTCATAATATTTTTTTTGATAAATTGTATGACTAAAACTAATACAAAAATACAAAATAAAATTTTTATCATTTAAAATACTATTTTATTACGAAATGAATGAAAAAAAAACTATTGAATTATTTACAAAAAAATCTGGTGATTATGCATCTTCAAATTATATTTGTCTAAATGAAAATGATTTAGTTGTAGATGCTGTAAAAAGAGCGGTTGAAAAAAACAAAGAAACAATTCTTGCCCAAAATAAAAATGACGAGATTATTGGTATTGTAACACTTAAAGATATTTTTAAAAAATTTGTTACAAAATTTGGCCAAAAAATCAAAATCAAAGACATCATGACTTCACCGGTAATTTATGTAAACATGAGTGATTTACTTTTTCATGCGGTAGGAATAATGAGAAAAAACAATTTTACGCATATTCCTGTCTTAAATGATCGCAACAAAGAAGTTATTGGTATTTTAAATTTATCAGATGCATTGTTTGCTGAGTTAGGTAATACCATATCGCATATTGATTCACTGACCCAGGATGAAAATGATATTCAAGGATTGATCAATATTAAAAAATACCAACCAATCTTAGTTGAGAATCTGCTTCAGCAAAATGTAGCGCCCGGTGATATTGCTTATCTGTTAAGTTTTTTAAATAACTTGATTTATTTAAGATCAGTTAATATTGCAAAAAAAGAAATATCACAAAAATTTAAAAATTTTACTGTTCCAAATTTTAGTGTCATTACCATGGGATCCGGCGGAAGAATGGAGAGCTTTTTGCATCCTGATCAAGATAATGGAATCATTTATTCTGGAGATGAAAATAAAGAAACAGATTTATATTTTGAAGAACTATCAAAACATTTTACAAAAATTTTAGACGATTGTGGCATTCCATTTTGCAAAGGTAACTTAATGGCTTCAAACCCTCTTTGGAGACACAGTCTAAATGGTTGGAAAAGCCAGCTTGAAAACTGGACTAAAAATTTATCACAACAGTCCATGCGTTATATTGAAATGTTATATGATTTTAGATCGGTATATGGTGATGCTAGTTTAGCGCAAGATTTAAGAAAATTTTTATTAAATGTTTTAGATAATAAGTATCTCCAAAAGTTTATGTATAAAAATGAAGAAAATTCTGATGCAGGACTAAACATATTTGGAAACTTTGTTTTAGAAAAAGATGATGAAGAAAATAAAGGTTTATTTAACCTCAAACATACAGGAACACTCCCCCTAGTAGAGTCTATAAGACTTTACTCTGTTAAGTACCAAATCGAAGAAATTTCAACGCAGGAACGTTTGGATAAATTAAAAAGTTTAGATGTCTTTACTGAAAATGAGTTTGACTTTTTTAGTAATGCACACAAATTTTTATCTTTAATCCTATTAAAAAATCAGTTTGAAAGAGCTAAACAAAATCTATCAGTGCGTAACTATATAGATGTTTATAAACTTACAGACAGAGAAGTTAGAATGTTAAAAATGTATTTAAAAAGAATTAAAAAACTTAAAGACAAGGTGAGAGTAGATTTTAGTGAGGAATATTTTTAGTCCAATTAAGAAGTTAATAAATACTGAATTTGTAAATAAGATTGATATATCTGACGTTACTTTTTCTGTATTTGATACCGAAACTACAGGTCTTAATTATAATAGTGGTGATAAAATTATTTCAGTATCAGGTGTAAAAGTACAAAATTTTCAAATTGATACAGAGGGAAAATTAGATGAATTTTGCGATCCAATGATTGAGATTACACCCGAGAATGAGCAGATACACCATATTTCAAATAGAATGGTTAGAGGTAAACCTAATATTTATGATTTAGAAAGTAAGTTCAGAGGTTTTTTTAAGAGGTCTGTATTAGTTGCACATAATGTGAAATTTGATTGTAATTTTCTAATTAGTAATCTTTCTCATACTAAGCTTGAGAGTCGAATAAGAGAGGCGGTAAAGTTAGATACCGTTTTATTTTCTGCGGGTGTTTATCCCGATTTAAAAAGTTACGAATTATCTGCACTTTGTGATGAATTAAATATAACTCATCATGATCAACTAAGGCATTCTTCTTTAGGAGATTCAATTATTACTGCAAGATTATTTATTCATTTATTAAAAAAATCTAAGGCGCAAAATATTAAAGAAATTTTGAATATTTCAAAATTTGGACAAAAGGTTTTATTGAATAAAACTATTAATAATTAATTATTTATTGAATAAATTTGATAGCGATCTTGCAATTTCACTTTCAAGAGGAAATGATAGCATCCCCATAACCGAATAGCCTAATAAATAAGGCATAACATAAAATCTAAACATATAAAAAAACCACGCAACATATAATGGAACAAGCGGCTTGATTAAAAAGGATGGTGTAACTCTATCAAACATTTTAATAAATGGATTGGTTAATTGGACAAACACCTTCATAAAAAAGAAATTACTATCTTCCTTTTGAAAGATGTTCATGGCAACTCGACCAATTAAGGTCCACATAATTAAACCTAAAAAGTAGTCTATTAAAATTACAATTGGGGACATTTAAAATAACACGGGCGATACTATAAAATATCGCCCGTGAGTAAATAGTTATTTAGTGCGAATGACCTATAGGACAGTTCTTCCTGAAGGTATTCTCACTTCGTCGACCATTGCTTGCGTTTTCGCATCTGGTTCAGGAGTCATTAAACTCACTACTACCATCGAAATCAAGCAAACAGGTGCACCAATTAGACCAAATCTTAAATGGTCAATACCAAGAATTGGAGGTTGGCCCATGAATGCAGGAGCTACATAAATTAAATATGCAGTTCCAGCTCCAAGTCCAAGCAACATTCCTGCGATTGCACCTTGTCTAGTTGCTCTCTTCCACCATACTCCAAGAACTAACGGGAAGAATAGTCCTGACATTGCAAAGTCGAATGCCCAGGCTACTGATCCTAATATTCCTGTAAGTCTCATTGATGCGATGTAGGCACCAAAAGCACCTGTCACAACAAGTAGAATACGAGCTACGATTAACCTCTTAGCAACGTCTGCTTTCGGGTCTACTATTTTGTAGTAAACGTCGTGAGACAGAGCGTTAGAAATTGCAAGAATTAATCCATCCGCTGTAGACATTGCTGCAGCCATACCACCGGCAGCAACTAGTCCAGAAATTACGTATGGTAATCCTCCCATTTCAGGTGTAGCTAAAACGATCACATCACCTCTCATGAACCATTCGTTCAATTGAAGTATTCCGTCACCGTTAAAGTCAGCTATGTAAGCTTGTTTTACCGCAATCCATTCTTTAACCCATCCAATAGACTGTACATCAGCAATTGACTTACCAATAATACCAGTTGCTAAGTTTGGATCTAAGATTGAGATTTTAGCAAGTGTCGCTAAAGCTGGTGCTGAGAAGTACAACAAGAAGATAAAGAATAGTGACCAAGCCACTGATCTTCTAGCTGATTTCACACTTGGAGTAGTAAAATATCTCATCAAGATGTGTGGTAAAGAAGCAGTTCCTACCATCATACAAATTGCAAGTGAGATAAATTTCCAAGCAGCCATTCCGCCTTCAGCAACGCCAGAGTGTGACACAGAGATAGATTTTAATCCACCAGGTACACCAGCTGATTTTACTGCTGCAGCAGAGTTTTTAACTAGACCATATTGTTGTTCAAGTTCACCTAATCTAGCAACTTCATCTCCCAACATAAATTGTGGGAAGAATCCGAAACCAAACTTATTTGATAACCAGAATATTGGTAGTAAATAAGCTATGATTAGAACGATATACTGAGCAACTTGAGTCCAAGTTACGGCTCTCATTCCACCTAACATAGAACATAATAAGATACTTACTAATCCTACCCATACACCTAATTCAAAAGGAATTCCTAAGAATCTAGATGCAATTGTACCAGTAGCGTTAATTTGAGCTGTCACGTAAGTGAACGATGCTAATACTAATACTAACACTGCACAGGCTCTAACGAAGTTTCCACCGTATCTAGTTCCGATAAAATCAGGAACTGTATAGCAACCAAACTTTCTTAAGTATGGTGCTAGTAGTGAAGAAACTAGAACGTATCCACCTGTCCATCCAACTAGAAATGCCATATAAGTGTAACCACCGTAGAAGATACCTCCTGCCATTGCTACGAAAGATGCACCTGACATCCAGTCAGCTGCCGTTGCCATTCCGTTAAATACGGTTGGCACTTGTCTTCCTGCAACGTAGTAAGCATCGGCCTGCATTGTTCGTGATAAAATTCCGATCAACGCGTAGATTGCGATGGTAAATACTAAGAATAGGATACCAATTGTTTTCGCTGATACACCATTAGCTTCTAATAGTGCCATCAACAAACAAAATACTAAAAATCCACCAGTATATGTACCGTAGATTTTAGGTAAGTTGTCAATAAAGTTACCTTTAAACATTAGTCGTCCTCCCCATATCCATGCTCTTCGTCAATTTTATTTTGACGGCCAGATGACCAAAAAATTAAAATAACGAACGCACCTAAAGAACCCTGTGCACACATGTAGTATGCTAATGGGTAACCAAGGAACGAAGCATTGTTAAGAGAACTTCCAAACATAAAGATAACGATTGAGAAAAAGAACCATATCGCTAATGTTAAAAACATCAGAGACCTGGTTTTATTCCAATGCGCTTCGGCTTTGTTTGCCATATTTTTTCTCCCTTTGATTGTTAAGTTATAACTTGGGTCCGAATACTACTTACTGAGTGTTAAAAATCTAGTGTAACGTCTTACCAAAAATCATTATTTGGTGGTATATTTTTGCACCGCAAAACTATATATCGTTATAAAATTAAAAAAAAATGAAACTTAAAATTGAAGATATAAAAAAAGGATTTGATGCAACAAAAGAGTACCTTCTTCATCCAATTGCCGCTTTGTTTCAATCAAAAAAAATTTCAAATAATAAAGAATTAGCCCAGTACATAAGAAACGAGTCTGCAAAAGTTGTTCAACAAACATTGTATGAGTATGTGAGAAATAGAATGGGTACACTTTATGTAAAGATGCATGATGATCAAAAATTTATAGACTCTTTAAATATCGCTACGTGGAATATTTACACAGTCGCACTTCAGGACCTTACTTTATATTCACATTCTGTAATTGAAAATCTTTATAAAAAAGAATTTAGTAATTTAGAATTAGAAAATTTTTACAAAGAGATTTTAGATGCTGAAATTGAAAAAGGTTTAAAGCAAGAACTTCTAGATGATAAAATTAAAGAGTTTCATTTAAGATTACAAAGTACTGACTTGAGATCTTTTTTTCAAAACAAACCATTTAAAGAAAGTTCACTTGCTTTGTACTATTGGGCTCCAATAGCAGATGAATTAAAAAAACAGGATCGAAATATTGTTCTTAATTCAATTCATCTTAAGTGGAAAAATATTGAAAAAGAGTTCTCTAAATTATTAAATCTTTAATTTATTTCTGACCATAATCATCAGATAAAGAAACAACTTCTTTATCAGACTCAGTTGATAACTCTAGTTTGTAAGCAAGAAACCATGTGTAACCAACAAAGAAAGCCCAAAATAATATTTGCCATACCCAAATAGAAGGTAAACCAAATGACCAGGTTGAAGGATCATCTGGAATTCCAAACAGGCTATTTCCTATAGAAGCTCCTGGTCCAAATCCAAATAATATTAAAAAGACTCCAAGTGTTAAAGCAGTGACCATTAAATGACGATTAGAGTGGGCGATGCCCGCCTGGTCCTCAATATAATCAAAGTATTTCTGACGATGAACTCGGTCAATTGGGTTTTGTTTTATATAGGTAACTCCAACCACTAGACCTAAATTTACCATTAATGCCCAAATCGATGAATGAATTGTTAGTGGCCATGGCCCCCACGGCAAAAATTTACCTAATATTAAATGACCTGCTGGATCTGTAAGAATTAAAATAAAAAAACTTCCTATCAGTCCTGACAAAACCGCTTCTTTGGTAAACCAGGGTACGTAACAAATGGCAATCAATGGAATTAACATCTGAGCAGCAAGTGAAATAGAAAAACTATTTAATACCCAGATTATCTTATCAGCAAAAGTTACAAGTATTAGGGATACTATAGCTATTAATAGAATAGACAATCTCGTTACCAATATTTCAGATTGAGGCGAAGCTTTAGGGTTAAATATTTTTTTGTATACATCTCTAGAAAAAATACCAGCTGTTGTTGAAATGAATGCGGCTGCTGTTGATTGAAGAACTGCAAATGCGCTTATGACTAAAATTGAAAATAACCATGGTGATGTTTCTTTTATTGTCATGCCGTAATTTGCGAATAAATTTAAATCAAAATTATTTTTTTCAATATTCTCTGATAAAAATTTAGAAACATTTATTCCCACATCATTCACAATTGAATTTGATCCAAGAATATGTGCACTAACGCCTACAAAGGTAACAAAAAATATTAAGATAAAACCTATTAAAAAAGTAGTAACCCAAACTTGTTGACTTGCAAAAGGTTTAGGACTTTCGCTTGAAAAACACCACATCGAAAAAGCAGGTGAACAAAAAATACCAATTGTTGAAACAACAAACCCAAATATTAAAGAGCCAGACCAGTTTATTTTTTCATTTTCTAAATTATAACCAGAGCCAGAATTTATGATTTCAGGAATATAAAATAATGATATTGTATTTGCTTCACCGCTTTCTTTTAATTGAGATAGCTTAGCTAAAGTTTGGTTTAATGACATAAAACCTCCGGATAGATTATAGGAGATAAGACCTAAAATAATTAAACCAAAAATTATGATTATAAATTTGAATGCATTATTATGCGCAACTGAATTAGTCCCGCCCAAACCAACATAAATACAGATGATAAGTCCTATTATCCATGATGAAATCACAGGGCTTAATAAATTTTCTGTAATGATGCTAAGTAGTTTTCCGCTTAAAGACAATTGAAGTCCAACAAATGGAATGATAAAAAAAATTGAGATTAAAATAATGATGTATTGAAATAATTTACTTTTAAAATAGTCGCCATACATTTCTGCCGGAGTAATATAGCCAAACCTTTTACTTAAAACCCACTGTTTCTTCATAAAAAATATACTAACTATTGATGTTATAATTACAGTGAATGCGAGATAGGAACCCATAAAACCTATATCTAGATTTAAACTTGACTGGCTAAAAAAATTTACATTCGTGATCAGGATCGATGTAATTGCAAAAATAAAAATAAAAAAACTTAACTTTCTCTTACCAATTAAAAAGTCAGAAACATTTTGCTCAGAACTTTTAAATTTCCATCCTATTGCAATAGATGCTATCCAAAAAATTGATAAGAACCCAAATATCCAATAATTCATATTAATTACACTTTTATTAGTTTTGATTAATATCTTTTAGTCAAAAAACCAGCAACATATAAACTTTTATTTTGATGAATACAGCATTTCATTATAAATAAGAAGAATGTCCAATAACTTTGATGATTTAGCTAAAATTGCTTTAAATGAGGCTTCGTCTAGAAAACAAAATCTATCTTTGGGTGAGTTAGAAAATAAATTAAAGGAGCTTAACGAAACTATAAGCAAGTATCCTGTCCCAATTTCAAAGTGTGATGCCCAGTTTAATGCGCTATTAGAGCAGAGAGAAAATGTAATGAAAGAAATTACTAAGTTAATGCAAACTCAAAAAGAATATGGAGGGCCCGAAGGCCCTGAACCAACTCGTTATGGAGATTGGGAAAAAAAAGGAATCGTTTCCGATTTTTAACTATCTATTTAATCTATTGTCGACTAAACTTTGTACTACTGAAGGATCAGCTAAAGTCGAAGTATCTCCTAAATTGCTATAATCATTTTCAGCAACTTTTCTTAAAATTCTTCTCATAATTTTACCTGATCTTGTTTTCGGCAAACCCGGGGTAAAATGAATTAAGTCTGGAGTTGCAAGTGGTCCAATATTTTTTCTAACCCATTGCTTTAATTCTTTGATTAATTCATCTGAACCTTCTTCTCCTGCATTAAGTGTAACATAACAATATAGTCCGTTACCTTTAATGTCGTGAGGATAACCCACCACTGCAGCTTCTGCTACTTTTGGATGAGCAACAAATGCACTTTCTATCTCTGCAGTTCCAAGATTGTGACCTGATACAATAATCACATCATCTACTCGACCTGTGATCCAGTAATATCCATCTTTATCTCTTCTACATCCATCACCAGTAAAATACATTCCGTCAACGGTTGAAAAGTATGTATCAATAAATCTTTGATGATCACCATAAACAGTTCTCATTTGACCTGGCCAAGAGTCTTTCATGCAAAGTCTTCCTTCACAAGCTCCTTTCAGTTCGTTTCCTTTATCGTCAACAACAGCTGGCTGAACACCATAAAATGGTTTTGTTGCAGAACCAGGTTTTAAATCTATTGCACCAGGTTGGGCTGAAATTAAAATTCCACCCGTTTCTGTTTGCCACCAAGTATCAACAATTGGACATCGAGAGTCACCAACAACCTTGTGGTACCATAACCAAGCTTCTGGGTTAATAGGTTCTCCAACTGAACCTAAGACTTTTATTGATTTTCTGCTTGCTCTTTTGACTAAATCATCACCTTCACGCATTAGAGATCTAAGAGCAGTTGGTGCAGTATAAAAAATATTTACATTATGTTTGTCACAAACATCCCAGAATCTTCCAGCATCAGGATATGTCGGAACACCTTCAAATACTAAAGTTGTAGCACCATTTGATAGTGGACCATAAACGATATAACTGTGACCAGTTACCCAACCAACATCAGCTGTACACCAATAAACATCTCCGTCTTGATAATTAAAAATATATTTATGCGTCATTGATGCGTAAACAAGATAACCGCCACTTGTATGCATTACACCTTTTGGTTTTCCAGTTGATCCAGAAGTATAAAGAATAAACAATGGATCTTCAGCGTTCATTTCCTCTGGTTCACATTCAGTAGATGCAGTATTTGTAATATCATGATACCAAACATCTCTTCCTTCCTTCATCGTAACATCTGACCCTGTATGTTTTAACACTACGCATTTTTGAACGTCGGGACAATTTTGCAAAGCTTCATCTGTAGTATTTTTAAGAGGAATAGCTTTTGCTCCTCTAACACCTTGATCAGCCGTAATTACAAATTCAGATTTACAATCAATAATTCTACCTGCTAAGGAGTCCGCAGAAAAACCACCAAATACAACCGAGTGAACGGCGCCAATTCTGGCACAAGCTAGCATTGAATACACTGCTTGGGGTACCATTGGCATATAGATTGTTACTCTATCACCTTTTTTAACTCCAATATCTTTTAAGCCATTTGCTAATTTACAAACTTCGTCTTTAAGTTCTTGGTATGTAATTTTACTGTCAACGGTAGGCTCATCACCTTCAAAAATTATCGCTGTATCATTAGCCTTATGAGGTAAATGGCGGTCTATACAGTTATATGATACATTTAAAGTTCCGTCGTAAAACCATTTAATATCAACTTTCTCTTTACTATATGTGACGTCCTTAATTTTAGTATAAGGTTTTATCCAATCTATTCTTTTTCCTTCTTGTGCCCAGAACTCTTCGTTACTTTTAATAGACTCGCTGTATTTTGATTCGTACCCTTTTTTATCTATTAATGCATCTTTTGCCCAAGAGGATGAAACTTTAAAGACTTTTTCACCATTAGTTTTTTTAGTTGATTTATTTTGCGTTTTTTTCTTCTTCGCTTTTTTTACGGATTTCTTTTTTTTATAAACTTTCTTCTTCTTCGCTTTTTTTACGGATTTCTTTTTTTTATAAACTTTCTTCTTCTTCGCTTTTTTTACGGATTTCTTTTTTTTAGAAACTTTCTTCTTCTTTTTCGCCACTGTGCCCCCTTAAATTTTTTTCAAATTTTACCCAACTTACATATTATTTTCCAGCTTTTAGAGTCTATTGGCATTACCGACAGTCGGCTTTGCTTTATCAAAGCTAGGTTAGAAAGCTCTGTGTTTTGCTTGATATTTTCTAAACTTACTGGAGATTTTAATTTTTGTTTAAATTTTAATTGCACCGCAACAAATCTTTTTTCTTTATCCGTTGGATCTATGAAGTGTTCTTTGATGACCTCTACAACTCCAACAATTTCTTTTCCAATATTAGAGTGGTAAAAAAAACATAAGTCACCTTTCTTCATTGCCTTAAGGTTATTTGCTGCTTGATAATTTCTCACGCCATCCCAAACTGTTCCTTTTGATCCTGACTTTTTTTGTTGATCAATTGACCACACATTTGGTTCAGATTTTACTAACCAATAGTTTTTCATAGAATTAAACCTGCACCTTTCATGAATGGCGCTTTTTGATCTAATGGCCATCTTGGTTGTGAAATTATTTTTAGGTTGGGTTTTTTTCCAGCTTCGTAATTTTGTAGTCCTGCCCAGGCAATCATTGCAGCATTATCAGTGCATAAATTTAATGGTGGAAAGTGAGTATTAAATTTTAATGTAGAAGAAACTTGTTTGATCGTCTTTCTTATTGATTGATTTGACGCCACCCCTCCAGCTATGACAAAATTTTTATTTTTAACTTTTTTGTGTTTTTCTAAAAACATTTCGATCGCTTTTGCGCATTTTACTTTTAAAATTTGATTTATTGTTTTTTGAAAAGAAGCCGCTAAATCATATTTATCTTGCTTTGATTTAATGTTTTTAGATGCATGCAGCACTGCAGTTTTTAATCCAGCATAAGACATATTACATCCTGATTTATGCAAAATAGGTTTTGGTAAATCAAAACTATTTTCATTTCCAAATTTTGCAAATGTTTCAATCTTAGGACCACCAGGAAATTCTATTCCTAAAATTTTAGCAGTTTTGTCAAACGCTTCACCTAATGCATCATCTATTGTAGTACCTAATCTTTTATATTTTCCCACTCCTTCAACAGATAAAAACTGCGAGTGTCCGCCAGATATTAACAACAATAAGTATGGAAACTTCATAGGTTTGATTAAACCCATAGTAAGTGCATGGCCCTCAAGATGATTAGTTCCAAAAAAAGGTTTTTTTAAAGCGCTGGCGATCGTTTTACCTGCGGTCATCCCCACCATCAGACAAACTAAAAGTCCTGGACCTGCAGTACAAGCCACACCATCTATTTGATCCATTTTGACTTTACTTTTTGTAATCGCTTTTTTTATAATAAGATCTATTTTTTCAGAGTGGGCTCTTGCTGCTAGCTCAGGTACAACACCACCAAATTTTTTGTGAACTATCTCTTGGCTAGATACAATATTGGACAGTATTTTTACTTTTCCATTTTTTGACTTTTTCACTAATGCGGCGGCTGTTTCATCACAACTGGTTTCTATGCCTAAAAAAATTAAATCCTTTTTCATTAACTAAGCTTGTTATTTGAATTTTGTCTTGATTAGAACAATTTACATGTATATTTCAAAATTAACATGGATGTATTTAACAAATTTTTTGCCCTTTTAACTGATGTTTGGAAAGAGGGTGTGTCTGGAGCGAGTTTTACAGATATAGTAATCGCTTTATTTGTTTTTTTTATTTTTCTTCTTTTAAGAAGCTTTGTTTCAAGATTTATTGTTAAAAAAATTGAAATTTATGTGTCTAAAAGCACAAATAATTTTGATAATAGTTTGACCACTTCTCTTGAGGGCCCAATAAAATTTTTTCCTGTTGTATTTGGTTTTTTCTTCGCGTCTACTTTTTTAAACCTTGATGGTAGATCTGCAATCTTCATAGAAAACTTGAATAGATCATTAGTCACAATATTAATTTTTTGGTTTATTCATCAGTTAATTTACCCTGCTTCATTATTAATTAAGAGTATTGAAGAAATTCTTTCTAGAGATTTGCTAAATTGGATTTTAAGAGCGCTTAAAGTTTTAATAGTAATTTTAGGTTTTGCAGCAACGTTAGAAATTTGGGGCATTAAAATTGGTCCAATTATTGCCGGTCTTGGATTATTTGGTGTTGCTGTTGCACTTGGTGCTCAAGATTTGTTTAAAAATCTAATTTCAGGAATTTTAGTTCTAGTTGAAAAACGTTTTAAAGTTGGTGACTGGATTGTAGTTGAGGGAATAATAGAGGGCATAGTTGAAAATATCGGTTTTAGATCAACAGTTATTAGAAAGTTTGATAAATCTTTAGCTACAATTCCAAATTTTCAGTTTGCAGAAAAAGCAGTCATTAATCAAACTGAAACAACCAATCGTAGAATCGATTGGCTGATAGGTCTTGAATACAAAACAACTTCTGAACAGTTAGAAAAAGTAAGAAACAATATTTTAAAATATATTGAAAATAGTTCCGACTTTTTAATATCTACCAAAACTCCACACGCAGTAAATTTAAACCAATTCTCTGCAAGCTCTATAGATATAATGGTCAGATGTTACACTCAAACAAATAGCTATTATGAGTGGTTAAAAGTGAAAGATAAGTTCATAATAGAAATTAAAAAAATTGTTGAGGATGCCGGAGCTTCTTTTGCCTTTCCATCTCAATCTATTTATGTTGAGAAATTTGATAAATGAATTCACTAATTATTTTAATTGATAATATTATTTATCTTTACTCGATTGTTTTAATTGTAAATATCGTTTTATCTTGGCTTACCACATTTGATATTATTAACATTAGCAACAGATTTGTTTATGCAGTTTTAGAAGCTAGTTATAAACTTACAGATCCTTTGCTAAATCCAATTCGTCGTGTGATGCCAAATATAGGTGGGCTAGACTTTTCTCCAGTAATATTATTTTTATTATTAGGATTTTTAAGAAACCTTTTAAGAGAATATGGACTAGGACTGCTATGATAATTGATGGAAAAAAAGTTGCAGAAGAATTAAGAGCAAAAATTAAATCAGATATAAACAAGTTAACAGGTAATCAAAAACCTGGATTAACTGTAATACTCATAGGCGAAGATGCTGCGAGTCAAATATATGTAAAAAATAAAGAAAAGTTTGCAAATGAAGTAGGAATTAATTCTACTGTTATAAGATTTAAAAGTAGTATTTCCGAAGAAGATTTGAAAAATCAAATTAGAAAATTGAACAATGATAATAATGTTCATGGTATTTTAGTTCAATTACCCTTGCCAAAACATATTAATCAAAGAGACATCATTGAAACTATAGATCCTAAAAAAGATGTAGATGGTTTTCATCCAATTAATGTTGGAAATTTGTCATCAGGTAATGACGCATTAGTGCCGTGTACACCGCTTGGCTGTTATTATTTAATTAAAAAAGTCGTACCTAATCTTAGTGGTTTAAATGCTGTTGTTATTGGAAGGTCTAATATTAATGGAAAACCAATGACACAATTACTATTAAAGGAAAATTGTACAGTGACTATCGTTCATTCTAAAACTAAAAATATTGAAGAAATTTGCTGTAGAGCTGACTTAATTATTGCTGCCGTTGGAATACCAAAAATGGTTAAAAGCAATTGGATTAAAAAGGATGCTGTTATTATTGATGTGGGGATTAATAGAATTGAGGTTGATGGCAAAAATAAAATTGTAGGTGATGTTGATTTTGACGAGGTGCAAAATAAAGTAAAAGCTATAACGCCAGTTCCCGGTGGAGTTGGACCTATGACAATTGCATGTTTATTAGAAAATACCTTGAAAGCTTTTAATAAAATTTCGGGGAACGCTCCTCAATAGAGGAGCCCCCTTTATTGTATAGTCTTTCGACCGAATTCATTTAGAAAAATGAATTCATTTTAAGTATTTCAACTTAAAGTATACGGTAAATAAAACCGTTTCTTTAAATTTCAGGTGGTGACATAAACACCTCCTCCAATAATTACTTAATCATCATTTTTTTTTAAACTCAAATTAGCTTAATTTTTTCTTTTATAAAAAAAAATGAAATAAATTCATAAGCATAATAAATATTTAATACTCAACCATTTGTTGCACAGTGAGTTTATTAAGTATTTTTGCGGTTAATTTTTTTAAATCTAAAAATTAAAATTAAATATTTGAATTTTCAGTAACTTAAAATTCTTTTAATTAAATATTAAAGGTTTATTATGTTGTTAATTTTTTTTATAAATCTTCTCTACTCACATTAGTCTTTAACATTTTACTTTTTCTTAGTTTCAAGACTACGATTGCAATAGCAAGCAATAATATTGCACCAGACTCAAAGATTAGTACTGACGCATCAATATCTTTTTTTTGTAAAATAATTAAACGAGCTAATGCAGTAATCGCTATGAATAAAGGATAAGTAAGCCTAATAGATTGATTACTCCAGTAGTTACCGACCATACCCATGACCTCTAAATAAATGAAAAGCAATAGTAAATCAGCTAACTGAATAGTTTGAACTTTATACATTTGAATAATTTCAAGAGTAAATGCTAAAGATGTAGCAACCAAAACTATAGCTGCACCTGCTAACTGAATTCTTCTTATGAAATCTTTCATTTATTTCCTTAATAACTTACAGTGTTTCTTTATAAAATTCTCTACATTTTTTTTGTTAAAAGTTTTGTTTTCCTCAAAACTTACTTTTTTTAGAGAGTATAAAGGGCTTTTTGAAATTCTTGATATAATTGAAATATTACCTTTGTAGAGCTTAAGTTTAATTTTTCCCTTTATCTTCGACCTTTTCTTGTCGATTATTTTTTGAATTTTGAATCTTTCTTTTGAATACCAATAACCATTATAAATTAATTCTGCGTATCTTGGCATCAGCTCATCATTTTTGTGCATAGTTTCTTTATCAAGATTTACTGATTGGATAGCTCTATTTGCAAACAATAATACTGTACCGCCTGGTGTTTCATAGACGCCTCGAGATTTTATACCAATGAATCTATTTTCGACCAAATCAACTCTTCCAATTCCATTTTTGCCAGCAATATTATTTAATTTATCCAAAAGTTTTGCTGGTGACATTTTTTTATTATTTAAACTTATTGGATCACCATTTTTATACTCCAGAGTAATAAAGGTTGGTCTATTAGGTGCTTTTTCTGGAGATACCGTTCTTTGAAAAATATATTCAGGAGCAGCTTTTTTTGGATCTTCTAAAACTTTTCCTTCAGTGGATGTATGCAATAAATTATCGTCAACAGAAAAGGGTGGAGCACCTTTTTTATCCTTAGGAACGATAATCCCATTTTTTTTTGCGTATTTTATTAATGCTGTTCTTGAATTTAGATTCCAATTTCTCCATGGTGCTATAACTTTTATATTCGGACCAAAGTAATAGTAACCTAACTCAAATCTTACTTGATCATTCCCTTTTCCAGTTGCTCCATGAGAAACAGCTTGAGCGCCAAATTTTTTTGCAATTTCTATCTGTCTTCTTGCAATTAATGGTCTGGCAATAGATGTGCCTAACAAATATATTCCTTCGTAAAGTGCATTACCTCTTATCATTGGAAATACATAGTCTTTTACAAATTTTTCTTTTAAATCCTCTATAATAATTTTTTTTACGCCTAATTTTTTAGCATTTGTATAAATTGCTTTTCGATTAATTTCTTGTCCTAGGTCTGAGGTATAACAAATAACTTCTGCTTTATATTTATCTTGTAGCCATTTAAGAATTACTGAGGTGTCTAACCCACCTGAATATGCGAGTACTATCTTTTTTATCTTTTTCATCTATTGATTTTTGCAGTTTTTTCTTGCTGCATTATATGCATCAGTAAATCCCATCATAGAATATGTATCTCTGGTTTTGTTACCTCGTGATGATACGCCTATAACTTGAGCTTTATTTGCTTTTTTCATTGCTCTTATCATTTTTAGCTCGTCATCTAAACTTGTCATCCAAGCAAATTTCCCTTTTGTATTAAACTTAAATTGGGCGTTACCAACATTAACATTAACACCACTTTTCTTTCTAAAAGGATATCCATTGGTAATGCTAATCTCATTTGAAACACCGTCATTTGGTCTAAAAGTTACAAATATTCTACTTTCAGCTCGATTTAGATTTGCAGGGGACATTTTAGTCGGCATTGTCACTGCAAAACAAATTTTATTTTTTCCTTCTCCAGAAAACTGACTTTCCCACATTTTAAATTTCTTTTGAATTTTAATCTGAGCACTTAAGTTGCTTGTAAAAAAAAATGAGAGCAAAAATACTGTTAGAATTTTTTTTATGGACATGGGTTTGAATATATTAATTGTACCTCGTTTATAGCTTGAATTACTTCATCATCAAGTTTGATTTCGTGGCTTTTTAAATTATTTTCTAATTGATCCATTTTCGTAGCTCCAATTATAACTGAAGTTACAAATGGTTGAATTTCACAAAATTTTATAGCCATCTGACATACATCTAGATTAAATCTTTTTGCAATTTTTATGTACTCTTTTATTGCCGGTTCAGAGTTAGGTGTTCTGTATCTTGGGTATCTATCTCCGAAAAGTTTTAATCTAGTTCCGTCTGGTAATTTTCCATCTAAATATTTTCCACTTAGTGTTCCACTTGCTAGAGGGGAATAAGCTAGTAAGCCTACATTTTCTCTAATTGAAATTTCTGAAATTCCAACTTCATAACTTCTATTTAAAAGATTATAGGGATTTTGAACTGAAACTATTTTTTCTAAATTTTTCATTTCTGCAGTTTTAATAAATTCAAAAGTTCCCCAGGCAGTTTCATTAGAAAGACCGATAGTTTTAATTTTTCCCTCATTAACAAAATCGGTCAGACAATCCAATGTTTCAAGAATTGGAGTGACATCATTTGAATCTTTATGATGATATTCTAAACCTGAAAAAACATTTAATGGTCGATCTGGCCAATGTAATTGATATAGATCGATGTAATCTGTATCAAGATTTTTAAGAGATCTATCTAAAGCAAATTGTATTTGTTTTTTATTTAACCTTGTTTCTTCTCCATTATCCCGAAACCAATCCATATTCGATCGTCCTACAATCTTATCTGCAATGACCAACCTATCTCTATTTTTCTTTTTATTAATCCACTTTGAAATAATTCTACTTGTTTCACCTTGGGTGTTAGCACTGGGAGGAATTGGATATAATTCTGCAGTATCAAAAAAATTTACACCATAATCAAAAGCCATATCCATTTGTTGGAAAGCTTCATCTTGGTTATTTTGCTCTCCCCAAGTCATAGTTCCAAGACATATTGAACTAACTTTGATATTAGAATGCCCTAATTTTTTATACAGCATTAAAAATGTTTACCCCATGATCAAACAATTATAAATAAAAATTCTAATGTCTGAACAAATTGCCATTTTAATTCAAATAATTCTTATAGATTTAGTTTTGGCTGCAGATAACGCTATTATAATTGGTATGCTCGCATCTAAATTTGATGCAAATATTAGAAAAAAAATATTTTTTTGGGGTATTACTGCTGCTGTTGTTTTAAGAATAATTTTTACATTATTAACTGCGTATCTTTTACAAATAAGTGGACTAAAATTAGTCGGAGGATTAGTTTTATTGTGGGTTGTCTATAAGCTATATAAAGATGTAATTCAGAAAGAAGAAAAAAAAGAAGTTAACATAAACCCAAAAAACAAATCTTTAATAAGTGCAATTGGTACAATTGCTTTGGCAGATGTTAGTTTAAGTCTAGATAATGTTCTTGGCGTAGCTGGTGCCGCCAAACATCATTATGATCTTTTAATATTTGGTTTAGTGTTATCTATTATCCTTATGGCAACAATGGCAAATGCAGTTTCGAAACTAATAAATAAGTATGCTTGGATTGCTTGGCTTGGTTTGATTGCCATTTTATATGTTGCAATAGATTTAATTTACTCTGACTTAAAAACATTGATTTAAGGGGTTTTTGACACCTTGAAATTGTCACAAAATTTTCTCATATATATGTTAAATTTATAAATAAAATTAAAAGGAGATTATGAATTTAAAAGATAGAATGGCCAGAGTTCAATCATCTGCAACGGTTGCAAATGATAGTGTTCATGAAGGTCTAAGAAGTTACATGCTAAAAGTTTATAACTTTATGGCATCTGGTGTGTTGTTAACTGGTTTTGTTGCACTAGGTTTATTTAAGTTTTCTGTAGTGACTGATCAAGCCGGTAACATTGTAGGACTAACGTCTTTAGGAAATGCAATTTACTCATCAGCTTTAATGTGGGTTATAGCACTTGCGCCATTGGGCATTGTTTTTTACATGAGTTTTGGAATTAACAAAATGAGTGCACAAAGAGCTCAAACAGTTTTTTGGATTTTTGCAGCTTTAATGGGAGCGTCTTTATCATCAATATTTTTGCAATACACTGGCGCTAGTATCTCAAGAGTGTTTTTTATTACAGCAGGTACTTTTGGAGCTATGAGTTTGTACGGTTACACAACTAAAAAAGATTTAACTGGTTGGGGCTCGTTTTTATTAATGGGATTAATAGGAATATTAATTGCTTCATTAGTAAATATTTTTTTAAAATCATCAGCTGTTTACTTTGTTGTTTCGGTTTTAGGTGTTTTAATTTTTGTAGGCTTGACAGCATATGACACTCAAAAAATTAAAAATATGTATTTTGAGAGTGATAGTACAGAAGTTTCATCAAAAAAAGCTGTTATGGGCGCCTTAACATTATATCTAGATTTCATTAATTTATTTATAATGTTGTTAAGACTTTTTGGTCAAAGAAGATAAGTTTTTAAAAACCCTAGTTCTAATAATAATGTTAGACTAGGGTTTTTTATTTGAGCATTTTTTTGAACAATACTTAACGTTCACCCAGTTTTTTTCCCATTTTTTTCTCCAAGTAAAAGCTCGGTTGCAAGTTTTACAAATTTTTTCTGGAAGGTGTTCTTTCTTTTTCACTTAATTAAGCGAATATTTCTTTTGTACAAAACTGAGATGATATTCTTAATTTCATCAGAATATTTAATAACTTTGCCATACTGATCTTTTAATTGATATTTTTGTCCAACTTTACTTTTTAAACTTTTTATAATTTGGAACAAAGGTTTCTCAGTTGCTTTTCTATAAATATCAAAACCTACAATGTTTTTATTTATAAAAATTGCATAATCTTTCCATTCCCCTTTTGAGACCATGGCTCCATATATATTTAAAATTTCTCCTAATTCTTTTTTGTTAAAAAAAATTTCTTCTTTAAAATTTTTGTTTTTTATTAATTTAAACATTTACTTTATATTTTTTAATTAGATTGATTTGAAATATCATAAATATAAACGTGATTGGAATTATACCAAATACTTTAAATTTAACCCAAAAGTCCTCTGTTTGGGTTCTCCAAACAATCTCATTTAGGAAAGCTAAAAAAATAAAGAAAATCATCCATCTTTTATTTAGCAACTCCCAGCCCCTTTCTTCAAGCTGGATAGAACTTTCCAATAAAGATTTTAGTAAATTTTTTTTAAGAAAAAAGCTTCCACAAAATAAAACAGATGCAAAAAGTAAATTCACAATTGTTGGCTTCATATAAAAAAATATTTTATTATCAAAATACAGAGTTAATCCACCAAACAAGGAGACTATCACTGCACTGATAATTGGAACTTTAGGAATTTTTTTTTCGACAAAATACAATATTCCAGTTGCTACTATTGTAGCTATTATTAGTGGCAGTATTGCCTCAGTCATCCCAAATTTTTTGTAATAAATAAAAAAAATTAATAACGGACCAAAGTCTGCTATAAACTTTAAGGTTGATTTATTCATGTGTAAAAAAATTTTATTATTATTTATTGTTCTATGTTTTCAGACTTCGCAGTGTATTTCAAGAGAATATAATTACGAGGCTTATGGTTTAAATTTAAATTTCTTAAATTTAAAGTTAAATATAAAGGATGGAAAGATTTATTCTATAATTCATAGCAAAGGTCTAGCCGGTCACTTTTTTAGTTTTGAAAATATAATTCAGACAACATATGATAAAAACAATTTAGAATATTATTTTAATTTAAAAAAAAAAAATAAAGAAAAAATTTACCAATTTAAAGTTAAAAATGGTGATATTGACCTGAGTAATATTAATCTTAATAAAGGTAAAAATTACAAATCAATAAAAAAAATAGATTTAAGAAATGTATTAGATCCATTAACAGCTGTAAGTGAAATTCTTTATAGTAATAAAATAGATGCTAAATGTAATTTTAAAAATAGAATATATGATGGCGATGATGTGTACGAAATATTTTTAACACCTAAAGAAAAAAATAAATCAAAAATTAAATTTAATAAAAAAGAATATAAAATTATTTTTGTTTGTAGACTAAATTATAAAGCAATCTCAGGACATAAATTAAAAAGAGAAAAAAAATTGAATTCAAGGTATTTAGATATTTATTTTTCAAAATTTAAAAATAATGTATTGCCAACCTACTTTGAGGCAAAATCAAAAATTATTCCCGTGAAAATGTATTTATCAACAGTTTTAAACCCTTGATTTATGAGTAATGATAATTAACTATTAAATACTAATGAAAAATAAAATTCCTCAAAAAGCAAAATTTTCTATTGGAGAAGTTGTAAGACACCGCTTGTTTGAATTTAGAGGCATTATCTACGATGTAGACTTTGAGTTTAATAATTCAGAAGAATGGTATCAATCTATACCAAAAGATGTGAGACCAAGAAAGGATCAGCCATTCTACCATATCTTGGCAGAAAATGATGAAATCACTTATGAAGCTTACGTATCTGAACAAAATTTAGTCTTAGACGATAGAAACGAGCCAGTTGGCCATCCATTGGTGAAAGAGATCTTTAATGGACAAGGAAAAGACGGTCTGTATCTTAGATCCACAAATTAATATTCGCCTAAAATAAAACACTTTTTCTTCAGCAATCAGACATTTTCCTAATCTAAATCAATATTCATAGTCCAGTTTGAAGTTTTTCCCATTCTCCCTCTTCAAACTGGACAGACTAACACATACCAAAATAAATTATTTTCTTTAGTTTTTGCGAAATGTTTAAATATTTAAACACCAAAAACTTTAAAAGCTTTCATGACCATTATCTTTTTTGGGTAAAAATTTTTTTTCTCACTCTAGTAATATTTGGTTTGATACTATCCCTCTTTTTATCTCCTGCAGATTATTTGCAAGGAGATACGGTAAGGATCATGTATGTCCATGTGCCAGCATCTTGGTTGGCTTTACAAATTTATGCAGTGATGTGTGTTTGCAGTTTTATTGCATTAATTTTTAAAAATAGAGTTTTTACAATAATAACAAAAAGTATTGCGCCTATTGGTTTTACTTTTTCATTAATATCACTTTTTACCGGATCAATTTGGGGCCAGCCGACTTGGGGCACTTTTTGGACATGGGACGCAAGATTAACTTCAATGCTTATTTTAGTAATATTTTATATTGCATATATTCTTTCTTGGAAAATAATTACAAATTTTCATTTAGCAGAAAAATTATCATCTATTATTGCATTAATTGGTTTGGCTAATCTACCAATTATTAAATTTTCTGTAGATTGGTGGAATACTCTGCATCAGCCTGCAACAATTAAACTTACAGAAAGTTCTACAATTCATTCATCAATGCTTACTCCTCTTATAGTCATGTTTTTGTCTTTTCTCGCGTTCTCAGTAATTGTTTTTTTAATTAGATTTAAACTTGAAAGTTTAAATCTTAGAATTCATTCAAAAAGATAATGAACAATAAAACAAAACAAAGATTAAGTTTTTTCTTAGTATCAGCCATTGCCTTCATAATAATTGGTAAATTTATTTATGAGTCATTATCAAAAAATACAGTTTATTTTTTTTCTCCAAGCGAGTTATATATTTCCACAGAGTTACCAAATGGATTAATTCGTATAGGTGGAATGGTAAAAAAGGGTTCTTTAATTAAAGAAGGTAACAAGTATTCTTTTATTATCACAGATTTTAAAAATGATATTTCAGTAAATTATATAGGTATCAAACCCAATCTATTTGAAGAGGGTCAGGGTGCAGTTGTTGAAGGAAAATTAAGCACAAGAAATAGCTTAATGGCATCAAAAATATTAGCTAAGCATGATGAAAATTATATGCCGAAAGAAGTTGCCGATGCATTAAAAAAATCTGGTGATTGGAACAAAAATTATGGCAAGTAATTTTGCTAATGGAGTATTAATATTAAGTATTTTTTTCTCTTTTTTAAGCAATTTATTTTTTTTTCAAAAAAAATTTAATTTATCAATTAGATTATTTAATTTTTCTTCAATTTTAATTATTTTTACTTTTCTCTTGCTAATTTATTTTTTTTACTCATCAAATTTTAGTATTGCAGCAGTTTATGAAAATTCACATACATTAAAGCCAATCTTTTATAAAATAGCTGGGACCTGGGGAAATCACGAAGGAAGTTTATTGCTTTTTATAGTTATTATTGCTGTTTACGGTTCTTTATTTTCTATTTTTTTTAACAAAGCAGAAAGTGAGAAATTCAAATCATGGGTAATTTTTTTTCAAAATAATTTATTTTTAATTTTTTTAATTTTTTTAATTACCACATCCAATCCTTTTGACATGATTATTCCTAGACCCATAGAAGGATTGGGTTTAAACCCTATACTTCAAGACCCTTTATTAGTAATTCATCCTCCATTTTTGTATTTAGGCTATGTTGGTTTCTCTTTAACTCTTAGTTTGGTTTTATCTGGTTTAGTAAATAAAAATTTAAATTCAAATTGGGCAATTATTAGCTGGCCATGGGTAATGATAGCGTGGGTATTTTTAACTATTGGAATTACTTTAGGATCAGTATGGGCATATTATGAACTTGGTTGGGGTGGATATTGGTTTTGGGATCCTGTTGAAAATGCATCTTTAATGCCATGGTTAGCGGGCACAGCACTAATTCATTCTATGCTAGTTTTAAAACTAAAGAATCAAATGAAAAGTTGGACAAGTTTATTGGCCATAATTACTTTTTCTTTGAGTTTATTAGGTACGTTTCTAGTGAGGTCAGGAGTGCTCAATTCAGTACATGCATTTGCTAACGATCCAGATCGTGGTGTTTTTATATTGATGATAATATTTATAATTACACTTTCGTCTTTAATAATTCACATTCTTTGTTCAGAAAAAAATAAACCAATTACTAATTATTTTTTATCAAAAGAAAGTTTTGTGAATTTAAATAATCTTTTTTTGTTGTTTTTTCTTTTTGTAGTTTTGTTAGGTACAATTTATCCGATAATTTTATCTATTTTTGATCAAACAATCTCTGTTGGACCAGTATATTACAACACTATACTCGCACCATTTGTTTTTATATTTTTAGTTCTTATGTCCATCGGACCATTGTTAAAATGGTCTAATAAAATCAAACTACAAGCTTTATACATTTATATTTATATTTTTATTTTATGTTTGGTTTTATCTATAATCATAATTGTATTATCAAATAGCTATGATTTGATTTTATTTTTAGGGATAGCCTCATCATTATTCTTAATATTTTCGATTTTGGGCGAAATTTATAAAGGTAGTATTAGAGTTAAGCCTTTTTATTTGCCGAGGCTTTTGTCACATATGGGCGTAGGTATATTTTTCTTATCTATTTTTCTTAACTCTTATTATTCTTACACAAAAGACTTTGAAATAAAAATTAATGAAACAAAAAGTTTTGATAATTTATCTTTAAAATTTGTTGATCAAAGTATTAGCAAAATAGAAAATTATTTAGAAATGAAAACTAAATTTGAAATCAGAAGTGGGAAAGAAGTATTTAATTTAGAACCCTCTGTTAGAAAGTATTTTCAACCAAATCAAATTACCTCTGAGACAAGTATAAAACCAACTTTTTTTTCTAATTATTATTTAGCTATTAATTTTCCAGATTCTCAAAGTGTAATTTTAGGCGCGAGATACTATTATAACTATTTAATTCATGGCATTTGGCTTGGCTTGTTGTTAATTATTTTTGGAGGTTTTTTAAGTGTATTTAAAAAAAGGATTTAAAATATTAAGCTTAATATTAGCTTCAATAATTATTTTTTATTTTTTTTATTATTCTTTATTTAAAGAAAAAAAATTTAATCCAAAAGTTTTGATTGGTAGTCAAATACCAAATTTGCAATCTAAAACATTGTACAAAAATAAAGTTTTGTCGCTTGCAAATATTGTTAGTAATGAAAAGTTTGTTGTTAACATTTTTGCATCCTGGTGTGCACCTTGCAAAATTGAGCATCCTGTTTTGATGCAATTAAAAAATAGTAAAATTAAGATTATTGGTATTAATTACAAGGATAATCAAAAAAATGCCAAAGCATTTATTGAAAAGTATCAAAACCCTTTTGAAAAAGTTTTAATTGATAGCGATGGCGCTTTATCAATTCAACTTGGTGCGTTTGGAGTTCCAGAAACATTTTTAGTTGATAAAAATTTTAAAATTATTGCAAAGCATATTGGTCCAATTGACAATAATTTTGTTAAAAAGGTTATAAATTTAAAATGAAATTTTTTTTAGTTTTTATTATTTCTTGGTTTAGTATTGCATATGCTAATGAGGTTCAGGATAGAACAAATTCAATTACTAAAAATTTACGCTGCCTTGTGTGCGAAGGACAATCAGTTTATGAGTCTAATTCAGATTTTGCGAAAGATATAAAAACCTTTATTGCAAAAAAGATAAAAGAAAAGAATACTGATGAAGATATTTATGAATTTTTGATATCAAAATATGGAGAAGAAATAATATTAAATCCTGATTTTTCTAAAAAATTTATATTTCTTTGGATAGCTCCCATCTTCTTCTTTTTAATAGGTATTTTCTTTATTTTTAGGAGATCAAATGAAATTAGATAAATGTTGTCATATTTATATTTACAAAAAAACTGATTTAGAGCAAAAAAAAAGAAAAGTTTGTAAAAAGTGTGGTTTTATTGATTATAAAAATCCTAAAATTGTAGCTGGGTCCTTAGTTGTTAAAAATAAAAAAATTTTATTATGTAGAAGAGCAATTGAGCCTAGTTATGGAAAATGGACTTTCCCATCTGGATATCTAGATGCAAGCGAAACTCCGGAAGAAGGAGCAATTAGAGAAGCAAAAGAAGAAGTAAATATTAGAATAAAATTAAAAAAATTATTCATTATTTTTACTGTTCGAAAAAAAAATTTAATTCAATTTGTATTTTTGGCTGATCACGTAAATAAAACTTACAAACCTGGCATTGAAACTCTCGAGGCAAAATATTTTAGTTTTGATGAGATACCATGGAAACATCTAGCTTTTCCTAGCGTAGCTTATGCTATTAAAAAATATAAAAAATTGCCTAAAAATTTGCCGATTTTTCACACTTTTGACAAAGATTAGGTCTTTTAATTCAACCTTGAATAATATAGTTACCATTTAATGAAGAAATTATTTCTATCAGGACTATTTGTTTTATTAACTTCATCAGCTTTTGCTAAGGGATTGGCACTATCAACTGGTGTTTTAGATTATAGTGATGATAAGAAAAAAGCTGGATTTTTAGAAGGTACTTATAGTTTTGGAGAAGATAAAGCATTTGAAACTTCTATTGGTAAATTAGTACCAATTACTGGCGCTATGTTAACAGGAGATAATGCTTCAATGGTTTATGCAGGTTACAAAATTGACTATAAAATTGGAAATTTTTTAATTAGCCCAAGTTTTACTCCAGGATATTATGATGAAGGGGATGGAAAAGATTTAGGCCATAACATTGAATTTAAGTCTCAAATCAATCTTGGTTGGAATTTTGGAGACAAAAGTAATTTTGGATTATCATATAGCCATATTTCTAATGCTAGTATAGGTGATAAAAATCCTGGTGCTAATAATATCGCATTCACTTTTTACACACAGTATTAACTTTTAGATATGAAGTTAAACGATTGTCATAACGTAGATGATTTTCGTAAACTTGCTAAAAAAAAATTACCCTCTCCCATCTTTCATTATATTGATGGTGGTGCTGACGATGAGAGTACCTTAAAGAGAAATACAGATTCTTTTAACAAATGTGACTTAGTTCCAAATGTTTTAACTGATGTGAGTAATGTTGATACTTCAACAACAGTACTGGGCCAGAAAATTGATTTTCCATTATTTCTTTCACCAACAGCTATGCATCAAATGTACCATCATGAAGGAGAACAAGCGACTGCAAGAGCTGCAGAGAAATTTGGAACTTTCTTTAGTTTGTCAACAATGGGAACAAAAAGTATTGAAGAAGTTTCAAATATTTCAGGTGGCCCAAAAATGTTTCAATTATATATTCATAAGGACCAAGGTCTTACAGATAATTTGATAGAACGTTGTCAACGATCTGGGTTTAAAGCTATGTGTTTAACCGTTGATACTATTGTAGCGGGCAATAGAGAAAGAGATCATCGTACTGGATTTACAACACCACCAAAACTTACCTTAGAAAGCTTGTTTAGTTTTGCTACTCATCCAGAGTGGAGTCTAAGATATTTGATGGGTCCAAAGTTTAAGTTAGCAAATATTTCTCACTTAACTAAAAAAGGATCGAGTATTGAAATATCAATTATGGATTATATTAATTCTCAATTTGATACGACAATGAATTGGAAGCATGCAGAGTATGCTGCAAAAAAATGGAATGGACCATTTGCTTTAAAAGGAGTTATGTCTGTTGAAGATGCTAAAAGAGCAATTGATATTGGAGCAACCGCAATTATGATTTCAAATCATGGAGGCAGACAGCTAGATGGTTCACGTGCACCATTTGATCAACTAGAGACTCTAGTTGAAGCTGTTGGAGATAAAATCGAAATAATTCTAGATGGTGGAATTAGAAGAGGCACTCATGTTTTAAAAGCTCTGGCTCTCGGAGCAAAAGCATGCTCTATTGGGAAAGCATATTTATATGCATTAGGCGCTGGAGGTCAGCCAGGTGTCGAAAGAGTTTTGCAAAAAATGAAAGATGAAATTACTAGAGGGATGACGTTAATGGGAACACGTAATGTTAATGAATTAACCAAAGACAAGATTGCATATAGATAATGAAGATAGCTGATAATTTTTCAAGATTAGGTACTGAGAATGCTTTTGTTATCTTGGCAAAAGCAAAAAAATTAGAAAGCGAAGGAAGAGAAATTATAAATTTAGGTATTGGGCAACCTGATTTTTTAACCCCAAAACATATTGTAGAGGCAGGAAAAAAAGCATTAGACGATGGGCATCACGGATATACACCCGCTAACGGAACACAAGAACTAAGAGATGGTGTAAGCAGGCATATAAAAAAAATGTATGGTGCTGAAATAGACTCAGCAAGAGTTTTTATTGCGCCTGGTGGAAAACCTTCAATGTATTTTGCGATTATGATGTTTGGACAACCTGGTACAGAAATTATTTATCCAGAGCCAGGGTTTCCAATTTATGAGTCGGTAATTAATTATACAGGTGCAAAAGCAATTCCTATGTATTTATCTGAGAAGAAAAATTTTTCATTTAATGCAGATGAAGTACTTTCGCTAATAAATGATAAAACAAGATTGCTGATAATAAATAATCCGCAAAATCCAACAGGGGGGCTTATTGATAAAAATGAAATTGATAAGCTTGTGCAAGGATTAAAAAAATACCCTGAAGTTGCAATATTGAGCGATGAAATTTACTCAAGACAAATTTATGATGGAAAAAAGATGCCGTCATTTTTTTACTATCCTGAACTCTATGATCGTTTAATTGTTATGGATGGTTGGAGCAAAACTTACGCAATGACGGGATGGAGATTGGGTTGGAGTGTGTGGCCAGAAAGCCTAATTGATAAAGTTACTAGAATGGCAATCAATAGCTATTCATGTGTGTCCGCTGCTAATCAAGTTGCAGCATTAGCAGCTCTAGAGGGACCTCATGATTTTCTAGATGATATGATGGAAAAATTTGATAAGCGTCGAGAGTTAATTGTAAATGGATTAAATAGCTTACCTGGCATTAAATGTAATAATCCAGGGGGAGCTTTTTATACATTTCCTAATGTGAGTGAAACTGGGATGAGTGGAGATACTTTTGCTGAAAAATGCTTATATGATGCAGGCGTAGCGTTAGTTCCAGGTACTAGTTTTGGTAAATCATGCACAAATTTTGTAAGATTTAGCTTTGCAAATTCGTATGAAAATATTGAAAAAGCATTGGAGAAAATAAAAAAAATTCTCTAATATATAAATTATGCCATTAAAATTACCTGAAGCAGACACAACAATTATTCAAGATAAAAAAAATATTGTCCAAGATTTATTTAAAATTACTAAGAATATTATTCATTCAGACGAAGAAATTAAACCTTATGAAACTGATGGTTTGTCTGTCTACAGACAAAAACCTATCGCAGTAGTTTTGCCAGAAACAACTGAGCAAGTTTCCAAAATTTTAAAATATTGTCATAATAAAAAAATTAAAGTTGTTCCAAGAGGTGCAGGTACTGGTTTATCAGGTGGATCAATTCCTCTTGCCGATTGTATTTTGATGGGAATGGGAAAGTTCAATAAAATATTAGAAACCGATTTTGATAATAGGTGTGTCGTAGCACAACCATGTGTAGCTAATCTAGCGATTACTCAAGCTGTTCAACATAGAGATTTTTATTATGCTCCTGATCCATCAAGCCAATTAGCCTGTTCTATTGGAGGCAATGTTGCAGAAAACTCTGGTGGGGTTCATTCATTAAAATACGGTACGACAACAAATAATTTAATGGGTGTTGAAATGGTATTAATGGATGGGACTGTTTTAAAACTTGGTGGAAAGCATCTTGATTCAGAAGGTTATGATTTTTTAGGTCTTGTCACAGGATCTGAAGGCTTGCTAGGTGTTGTGACTGAGGTGACTGTTAGAATATTAAAAAAACCAGAATCTGTAAGAGCTGTCTTGATTGGATTTGATAGTATTGAAGATTCTGGAAACTGCGTTGCAGATATTATTGCAAAAGGCATAGTTCCAGCTGGAATGGAAATCATGGACAAGCCACTAATTATTGCAACAGATAATTATGCTAAAGCTGGGTATCCAAGAGATGTAGAAGCTTTACTGATTGTTGAATTAGATGGAACAACTAGTGAAGTTGATACATTAATTGATAAAGTTTTAGATATCGCAAAAATGAATAAAGCTTCTTACAACAGAGCAAGTAATAGCGATGAAGAAAGAATGAGATTTTGGAAAGGAAGAAAAGCTGCATTCACGGCTTGTGGAGTACTAGCTCCTGACTATATCTGTATGGATGGTTCCATACCTAGAAATAAATTAGCCGATGTATTAAGTTATATTAGCAAACTATCTAAAAAACATAAATTAGACGTAGCAAACTGTTTTCATGCTGGAGATGGAAATTTGCACCCACTAATTATGTTTGACTCTAATGATCCCGTTGAAATGAAAAAAGCAGAAGACTTTGGAGCTGATATTTTAAAATATTGTGTAAAGGTTGGCGGAGTCTTATCCGGAGAACACGGTATTGGAGTAGAAAAAAGAGAATTAATGTGTGAGATGTTTAATGATAATGATATTCAACAACAGCTTAATATTAAAAATGCATTTGATTCAGATAACCTTTTAAATCCAGGAAAAGTATTTCCAATTCTTCATAGATGTGCAGAAGGTGGAAGAATGCATATACATAAAGGTAAAGATAAGTTTCCAGATTTACCAAGGTTTTAATGCCAGATATTTTTTATCCTAAAACTGAACAAGATGTTTCAGATTTTATTTTTGATAATTATAATAAAAGTAACCCGATCGAAATTGTTGGGCATGGATCAAAAAAAATTGGAAGACTTATTCAATCATCCCAAACTCTAAGTCTGAGTAGTATGTCTGGTATTCTGGAGTATTTTCCAGAAGAATTATACATAAAGGTTTTGCCTGGAACATCTCTCTCAGAAATAGAGACTACGCTTAAACAAAAAAATCAGTTTTTTGGTTTTGAGCCAAATGATTTAGGTTATCTTTATGATGGAAAATCAAACCCAGGAAGTATTGGAGGAGTAGTTTCATGCAACCTTTCTGGTCCTGGCAGGTTTAAAAATGGAGCACTAAGAGATCATGTGCTAGGTTTTAAATCAGTAAATGGCTCAGGCGGAAAAGTAAAATCCGGTGGAACTGTTGTAAAAAATGTTACTGGTTATGATTTAAGCAAGATTATAAGCGGTGCTTATGGCACATTGTGCGCAATTACGGAAATAAATCTAAAAGTGTCACCACTACCTGAATTTGAAGAAACATTTTTAGTAAATGACATAGATTATGTAGAAGCTATTGAAATTTTTAGAATAGCATTAGACTCTTCTCTAGAAATTTCTGGCGCATGTTTTTTTCCTGCAGCAAATGCATCTTTTTTGACTCTAAATGATGTAAAAAAAGATACATCTGTTTTAGGCTTGAGAATTCAAGGGCCAAAGGCTTCTGTGATTGAGAGGATGCAAAGTTTGAATAAAATGTTTAAAGACAAAGCAACTTCAATGCTTGATACTTATCAAACTTCAATTTTTTGGAGAGAAATTAAAAATTTTGAGGGATATGCTAATTCTAAAGAGTTTGTATGTAAAATTTCTTTACCAATTACTAACATGGTTAATTTTTTAAAATTCTTTGAAAAAACTAATTTTAAGTATTTTTTAGACTGGGGCGGCAATATTGCTTGGTGTTCTTTAGAAAATCAAAGTGATTTAGATAAAATGAAAATTTTCTGTTTAAAACATGATGGCCACCTAACAGTGTTAAAAGCAAATGATAACTTTAGAAAAAGCGAGGAGTTTTTGACTAATTCAGACTCCAATATAAAAATTTTATCAAAAAAATTAAAAGAAAGTTTTGATCCTAAAGGTATACTGAACCCTAACAAAATGTACGCAGGAATTTAATGCAAACTAATTTTAAAAAAGATCAACTTCTCGATCCTGAAATACAAAATTCAGAAAAAATTTTTAGAAAATGTGTTCATTGTGGAATGTGCAATGCAACTTGTCCAACTTATCAAGTATTAGGGGATGAACTAGATGGCCCTAGAGGTAGAATTTATATGATTAAAGATATGCTTGAGAACAACAAGCCAGCAAACGAAAAAATAGTAAAACATATAGATCGTTGTTTGTCTTGTTATGCTTGTGTCACGACTTGTCCATCGGGCGTAGATTACTTACATCTCGTTGATCATGGCAGAAATCACATTGAGAGAACTTATAAAAGACCATTATTTGAAAGGTTGTTAAGGAACCTATTAGCCTTTGTATTACCTAGGCCGAAATTATTTAAATTTTTAGGAATCATAGCAATATTTACAAAACCTGTTCATTCAGCCTTGCCAAAAAAATTAAAGCATATGATTTCTTTTATGCCTCAATCTTTTCCGAAATCAGAATATCCAGATAATATTGTATTTAAGCCTAGTAAAAAGTCTATTTCAAAAGTAGCATTGTTAACTGGATGTGTTCAAAAGGCAATTTCACCCAACATTAATGATTCATCAATAAATGTTCTTTTGAGACATGGAATTGAAGTTCATGTTTTGAAAGAAATAAAATGTTGTGGATCATTGACCCATCACATGGGTAAAGAAGAAGTTTCACATCAATATTTTATAGAAAATATTAATGCTTGGCACAAATTAATTGAAAAAGAAAAAATAGACGCAATTTTAGTAAACACATCTGGTTGTGGAACAACAATTAAAGATTATGGTTTTATTTTCAAAAATCACTCAGATAAATCGCTTAGAAAAAAGGCAAAAGAGGTTAGTGAAATTGCCTTAGATATAACAGAGTATTTAGAAGAATCGATAAAACTTGATTTCACAAGAACAAATAATTCAAAAAGATATAATATTGCTTACCATTCCGCATGCTCTATGCAACATGGTCAAAAAGTACACAGTCAACCTATAGAACTTTTAAAAATGACCGGTAATAATATTTTAGAAGTTCCTGATGGACATTTATGCTGCGGTTCTGCTGGTACATATAATTTAATGCAAGAAGAAATGGCTTCAGAATTATTAAAAAGAAAATGTGAAAATATCAAAAAGATTAAACCAGATTTAATTGCTGCTGGAAATGTTGGATGTATTACTCAAATAGAAAAAGGTATAGACATCCCAATCGTTCACACGATTGAATTAATTGATTGGTTTACTGGCGGAAAAAAACCAGAAGGGCTAGGGAATATATGAAAAAAATTTTAGTTACAAGAAAACTATTAAAGGAAAATGATGAGAGAATTAAAAATTTGTTTGATGTAAAATTGAATGAAAAGGATCAATTATACTCATCAAAAGAAATAATAGAGCTTAGCAAAGACTGTGACGGCATTCTTTCATTTATTACAACACCACTAAATAAAAATACAATTATGAACCTGCCAGATAGTGTAAAAATAATCTCTAATTACGCAGTTGGTTATGGAAACATTGATGTCGAAGCAGCAAAAAAAAGAGGAATAGTAGTTACAAATACACCTGAGGTTTTAACAGATGCTACAGCGGACATTTCAATCTTATTATTACTTGGTGCTTCCCGAAGAGCTTATGAGGGAAGAAAAGCCGCTGAAAAAGAGAATTGGTTATGGTCAAGTGATTATTTAATTGGAAAACAAATGACTGGAAAAAAATTAGGAATTTTAGGTATGGGAAAAGTTGGGAGAGCTGTTGCAAAACGAGCTAGAGCTTTTGATATGGAAATTCATTATCATAATAGAAATCAGTTAAGTTCAGATCTAGAAGAGGGCGCAATTTATCATAAAGACATAAACGATTTATTTAAAAATAGTGAATTCTTATCAATTAATTGTCCAGGTTCAAAAGATACAGAAAATTTAATTAATGAAGAAACAATTAAAAATTTTCCTGATAGAGTTGTCATAGCAAATGCGGCTCGCGGAGAAGTAATTGATGATGATGCAATGATTAAAGCGATGAAAAGTGGAAAAGTATTTGCTTTAGGTCTAGATGTTTACAGAGGTGAGCCAAAGATAAATAAAAAATATTTGGATTTAGATAATCTATTTTTGTTACCTCACTTAGGAAGCGCAACAAAAAAAACTAGAATTGCAATGGGTGACAGAGCAATTGACAATTTAGATGCCTTGCTTAACAAAAATTCCAAACCAAAAGATAAAGTAAACTAGTCAACCGTAGGTTGTTTAATATTCCTTAAATTTTTTGTTTTAACTTTGCATTTGCAATATTTGTCGCTTGTTTAACTAACTATTTAGATAGACAATTTATGATTGTTTAAGCTAAATTGCCGATGTTAAATTTAACTAACATGGGAGAAAAACACATGTCAAAAAAAAACGTTACGTCAAATTCAAGACGTAAATTTTTCAAAAAAGCAGCAGCAGTTACGGGTGCTACAGCAGCAGCTGTCGCAATGCCTAACGTTGGTGCTTGGTCAGGTTCACACGGAAAAACTGTGAAACTGAAAATGCAAGCTGCATGGGGCGGCGGTATCTTTTTAGAGATGGCGAAGCAATATGGAGACAGAGTAAATGCTATGGGTGGTGGTTCACTACAATTGGAAGTTTTGCCTGTTGGTGCAGTTTTAAAAACTAAAGAAATTGCAGATGGTGTTTCTAAAGGTGTAGTAGACGCTTCTCACTCAGTGACAGCATACTGGTACGGTAAAAACGCTGCTGCTTCTTTATTTGGTACTGGTCCTTCTTATGGATTCTCATCTCAAGAATTAATGGGATGGATTGAAGAAGGTGGCGGAAGAGCTTTATACGAAAAGACTTTAAAGAAAATTGGTCTTGATGTTGTAGGTTTCTTCGCTATGCCTATGCCTGCTCAGCCTTTTGGTTGGTTTAAGAAACACACTACAAAAGTTTCTCAGGTTAAAGGTCTTAAGTACAGAACAGTTGGACTAGCTACAAACGTTCTTCAAAAAATGGGAATGGTTGTAAGACAGTTACCAGGTGGTGAAATTCAACCAGCAATGAAAACTGGTTTGATTGATGCTGCTGAGTTTAATAACCCAACATCTGATAGAGACTTTGGTATGCAAGATGTTTCTAAGCATTATCACTTAGGAAGCTTCCACCAATCTCAAGAGATGTTTGAAATGCAGTTCAATAAGAAGAAGTACAATAGCTTGTCACCACAACACCAAGCTATAATTAAGCATGCTGCTGAAGCTGCAAACACTTCTAACTACTTTATGGCATTAGTGAGATACTCAACTGACCTTGGAAGACTTATGAAGGAGTCTGGGGTTAATGTGCATCAAACTACTGATGAAATCTTAGATGCTCAATTAGCAGCTTGGGATGTAGTTATGAAGGACTTTAGAAAAGATCCATTGTTTGATGAGATCGTGAGATCACAACAAGCATATGCTAAAAAAGTAATGAAGTATCTATTCATGAACCAGCCTAATTACAGACTGGCTTATACTAGAGCCTTTGGAGATCCATCTAAAGTTAAAATTTAGTTTGATCTAATTTAAAAAGGGCCTCTATTGAGGCCCTTTTTTTTTATAGCAAAACTCTAATTATAAATATAAAAAGCGTCGTGGATTTCGTAAATAATTACATCAAGTTTGCAGAAAGTCTAAGCCGATGGGTTGGCAAAGGTTTTGCATGGTGCATTGTAATTTTATGTCTAGGAACTGTTTACGAAGTAACCATGGCGTATATTTTTAATGCCCCAACTCTCTGGAATTTTGATTTTAGTTTACAAATGTATGGTGCTTTATTTTTAATGGCAGGTGCTTATACATTATCGTGTGATGCGCATGTGAGAGGAGATGTAATTTATAGATTATTCTCAATTCCTACTCAGGCAAAAATAGATTTGGTTTTATATTTTCTTTTTTATTTTCCAGGTATTTGTGCCTTAGCGTTTTCTGGAATTGATTATGCGGGTAATGCTTGGCAATCAAAAGAAACAAGCTGGAATAGTCCAGCTCAAATTCAGATTTATATGATTAAAACCTTAATTCCTATTGCAGGTTTTATTCTTATTAATCAAGGTATTAGCGAAGTAATGAGATGTGTGATTGCAATTAAAACTGGAGAGTGGCCAGAAAGACAAGATGACGTTTTAGAGACTGAACAAAAATTAATGCGAGAAGCAAGAGAGAAAGAAGGATTATAAAATGTTTGGAATGACAAATCCAGAAACAGCACTATTTATGATGTGCATTTTCTTGTTCTTTGTTTTGCTTGGATTCCCAATTGCTTTTACGCTTTTAGCAATGGGTGTTGGGTTTGGTTATTTTGCTTATTGGAATCCAGAAACAATGGAAAGCATATTTGATAACAGGATTTTTGATCTTGTTGTTCAAAATACATATTCAGTGATGGACAATCACGTGCTTACAGCGGTCCCGCTATTTTTATTTATGGGTTATTTAGTAGAAAGAGCTGGAATTGTAGCAAAGTTATTTTTTGCCATTCGATTAGCCTCTCATAGGTTACCTGCATCAATGGCTGTTGCTGCATTAATTACCTGCGCATTATTTTCCACTGCAACAGGAATTATTGGTGCAGTTGTTACTTTGATGGGTCTACTTGCATGGCCTGCGATGATTAAAGCAGGTTATGACAAAAAATTTGCTTCAGGAGTGATATGCTCAGGTGGCTGCCTTGGAATTTTGATACCTCCAAGTATCATGCTTATTGTTTACGCAGTAATTGCACAATTATCTCCACTTAGATTATTTGCTGCTGCAATGTTACCAGGATTATTGCTGGCAACTTTATATATTATTTACGCAATAGGCTTAGCGATGTGGAAACCAGAATTAGCTCCAAAACCAAAAGCAGAAGAGATACCCCCTGGAAATGTAATTGCAAAAGAAGTTGTTGTATCATTTTTACCTTTATTTACTTTAATACTTTTAGTCCTAGGTACTATCCTTGCAGGAATTGCAACGCCAGCTGAAGCTGCAGCGGTTGGAGCTTTTGGTTCTTTAGTCATGGCTTATTTTTATAAAACTTTAAAATGGCAGTCTTTTAAAGAATCAGTTTTCTTAACTGCAAAAACGTCAGCGATGATTATGTGGTTATTTATCGGTTCTTGGACTTTTGCATCAGTGTTTTCTTATTTAGGTGGTCATGAGATTTTTGAACATTTTTTTAAATCAATGGATTTAGAACCTTGGCAGTTTTTGGTGATAACTCAAATTATTATTTTCTTATTGGGTTGGCCATTAGAATGGACTGAAATTTTAATTATTTTTGTACCAATTTTCTTACCTTTACTAGAAACCTTTGGAGTAAATCCATATTTCTTTGCAATGTTAATTGCTTTAAATTTGCAAACCTCGTTTTTGACTCCCCCGATGGCAATGTCGGCATATTATTTAAAAGGTGTTCAAAAAAGTAATGTTGAATTAATGGATATATTTAAAGGTATTATGCCTTTCTTAGCGATCGTAATTTTGGCTATGATTATTATGTATAACTTCCCAGGTTTAGCATTATGGCTACCGACAGCATTATTTGGCCCAGCCTAATTTAATTTATGAAAGACCTTTGTTTTTTATCAGCAACTGAGATTGCAAAAGGGTTACAGTCTGGTGACTTAAAATCAGAACAAGTTTTAGAAAGTTTTGCAAATAGAATTGGTGAATTTGAAGAAACTGTAAAAGCTTGGGAACATTTCGATAAAGATTTTATTTTACATAAAGCTAGTGAAGCCGATGATTATAAAAATATTGGAAGACCAATTGGACCTCTTCATGGTCTACCAATTGGAGTTAAGGATATTTTTGGCACAAACGATATGCCGACAAGGTGTGGAACTAATTTAGTTTCAGGAGTTCATACTAAAAATGATGCGTCAGTAGTAAGCTTTTTAAGAAACTCTGGTGCTCTAATTATGGGTAAGACAGTAACTGCTGAGTTTGCATATTTTGATCCAGGAAAAACAACTAACCCTCATGATGAACAAAGAACTCCGGGTGGATCATCCAGCGGTTCAGCTGCTGCAGTTGCATCATACATGTGTCCAGTTGCTATCGGTTCACAGACAAATGGCTCAGTTCTTCGTCCAGCATCATATTGCGGAGTTATAGGCTACAAACCTACTTATGGTTTGGTATCAAGAAACGGAGTTTTAAAACAGTCTCATTTATTAGATCATGTTGGAGTTTTTGCCAGACACATCGAAGATATCGCTTTGATTACAAAAGAGATAGTTAGACATGATTTAAATGACACATCAACTATACCTTATTCAATTTCTGGTATTACTGAAGTTTGTAAAGAAGAACCTCCGTTTGATCCAAATTTTGTTTTTATTAAAACTTCAAAATGGAAAAATATGGATAAAGATGCAGTAAAAAGTTTTGAAGCATTTTTAAAAAAATATAAAAAAAATATAGAAATTGTTGATGCTCCCTCATATTTTGAAGATATTTTTAAATATCATCAAATCATTCATGAAACAGACATGGCTTATGCATTTTCAGACTATTATAAAAAATCTAAAAACAAATTAGGAAAAAAACTAGTTGAGGCAATTGAAAGAGGATTAAAATATAAATCCAGTGAGTATGTTGAGGCTTGTGAGAATAGAGATTATTTCTACAAATTGTTTCAAGAAACATTTCAAGACTATCATGCAGTTTTAACGCCAGCTACTACAGGTGTTGCACCAAAAACTTTGAAACAAACTGGTAGTCCAGAATTTTGTACTATCTGGACTTATCTGGGTATGCCCGCTTTATCTTTACCTTTACTCGAGGGAGAAAATGGAATGCCACTAGGAATTCAAATTGTTGGAGAAAAGTTTGACGATTCAAGGCTATTGAGAACTTCCAATTGGTTAATTAATAAAGTAAAAGGGGATAGTAATGATTAATAAAATAGCAGCAATTCTAGGAACAGGTTTAACAATAATTTTTTTATTGGGCGTAACCATTACTTTGAATGCCTCGAACATGATTACTTTTTTTGATATTTTGCCAGTATGGATAATCATGGGTGCTGCAATTTTTATGATGATGATCGAAGTTTTAGAGATTTTTGATATTCATGTTGCTGACGCAATGGCAAAAAAATTTCTTAAAAAAAAATAATTTTTTAAATTGAAAAATAAAAAAAAGAACATTTCGTCTTTTTTTCAATTTTCGTTATTATTTATTCAGCCTATTTTTATGACGAGCAACATTGCTATTGCTCGCGGAGCATTAGGTAATATTCCCCCAATTTCTTTAGCTTTCTCGAGATGGCTATTAGTTTTTTTGATTATATTCCCATTTATTTATCAATCTATTTTTAAGAAAAAAAAATATTTTAAAGAAGAGTTCTGGAAACTTACTTTTTTGGCATCCACAGGTTATGTGGGGTGTGGTGCACTTCCTTATATTTCGGGGTTAACTACTACAGTTACAAATATGTCAATTATTTATGCCTTATCTCCAATTTTTATCGTTTTGTTATCGGCTTATATTTACAAAGAGAGATTAAAAATTTTCCAATATAGCGGGGTTATATTAAGTTTGTTTGGAGTTTCATTTATTATCTTTAAGGGTAATTTTAATAATTTTGTAAATTTAAACTTTACTACAGGAGATCTTTGGATTTTTGGTGCAGCTGTTTCGTGGTCATTATTTTCAATTTTTTTAATAAATTGGAAAAGCAAATTCAGTATTATAGAGAGATTTACCTTAATGAGCTTTATTGGATCAATTATTTTAGCTCCCTTTTTTATTATTGAGCATTTATATTTTTTACCTACTACATTCGATACGATATATTTAGAGTTTTCATTAGTCGCTGCTTTATTTCCAGGAATTATTGCTTTTTTGATGTACACAAAATTGCAACAGGTAGTTGGTGCTTCAATAGCTGGACTGACAGTTTATTTGATGCCAATTTATGGATCAATTTATGGAATGGTTTTGTTTTCAGAAAATCTTGTTCATTATCATTTTTACGGCGCTTTAATGGTTTTATTAGGAATATTTTTAGCTAAAAAAAAACATAAATGAAAATGATAAAATATTTTTTTTTACTAGGCTTATTATCTTATATTTCAATCTTATTATTTATGTTCTTGTTTCAAAGAACTTTTATGTATCATCCAAATGTTAAAAATTTAGATCCAGTCCCTGCTACATTTGAATATGAAGAAGTATTCATTCCTTCAGAAAAAAACATTGAATTAAGATCTTGGTTTAGTTTTAAGCCAGAAAATAAAAAAACTGTATTATTTTTTCATGGAAACGCCGGAGAACTGAGTGCAAGAGTTTATAAATTGAATAAATTTAGTGAAATTGATGTAAACTTTTTAATTATTTCATGGAGAGGTTTTAGTGGTAATAACGGTAAACCTACTGAGAAAGGTTTGTATCAAGATGCAAAAAAAGCTGTTGAATGGCTTCAAAATAAAGGAATTAGTAAGAAAGACATTATTCTCTATGGAGAATCTTTAGGAACAGGAATTGCGGTAGAACTTGCAAGTAAAGATAATTTTTCAGGAGTAATATTAGAATCACCTTATACTTCTATGGTTGATATGGGAAAAAGATTTTATCCCTTTATCCCTGTAAGTCTTCTTCAAAGAGACCGTTATAACTCCATAAAAAAAATTAAAAAAATCAATTCTCCTATTTTAGTGTTACATGGAAAAGCTGATACACTTGTCCCTTACTATATGGGAAAAAAAATCTATGATAATGCTAATGAACCGAAGTATTCATATTTCCCAACTTTTGATAATCATATGATGGCTTATGATCAAGATATGGTTAATGCATTAAAAAGTTTTTTAGATCTTAGTGCTAAGCGATAGGTAAGCCATTCTTCACTTTTTGAGACGGATGAAACAATACCACCTTACCATCCTCTTCTATTGCACCAAGTATTAAAACTTCTGAATTAATTCCAGCTATATTTCTTGGTGGAAAATTACAAACTGCCATGACTTGCTTATTAATTAATTCATTCGTTTTATAGTAGCTTGTAATTTGCGCAGAAGAAGTTTTTATTCCAATTTTTTCTCCAAAATCAATTTTTAAAACGTAGGCAGGTTTTCTAGCTTTTTCGTTAATTGATGCTTCTAAAATTGTACCGACACATATTTGAATTTTATCATAGTCCTCATATGTGATTTCTTTTTTCATTTTAATTATTCTTTGCCAAAAAGGCTTTTACAAAATCTTTTGCCACAAAAGGCTGGAGGTCATCTACTTTTTCCCCAACGCCAATTGCATATATAGGTAATTTATATTTTTCAGTAATAGACAGTAAAACACCGCCTTTAGCTGTTCCATCTAATTTAGTCATGATTAAACCAGAGAGTTTAGAAATTTTATTAAATTCTTCAATTTGGTTAAGAGCATTTTGTCCCGTAGTTGCATCTAGAACAATAATTGTTTTTTCTGGTGCGTTCTCGTCAATTTTTTTCATTACTCTTATGATTTTTGAAAATTCATCCATAAGATTTTTTTTGTTATGTAATCTACCAGCTGTATCAATTATACAGTAATCATAATTATTTTGCTTTGCCTTTTCCAAAGTTTTAAAAGCAACTGCAGCTGGATCAGTACCAGGATTAGACTTTTCTATATCTATAGAATTTTTTTGACACCAATTATCTAATTGTTCAATTGCAGCTGCTCTAAAAGTATCTGCAGCACCTACAATTACCTTAGAATTATTATCTTTTAAAATTTTACAAAGTTTTCCAATAGTTGTTGTTTTTCCAGTCCCATTAACGCCACACACTAAGATTGTTTTAAGTCCATTTGATTTGTTAAAAATATTTTCTTCTACAGGCTCTAAAATTTCTAGCATTTCATTAGTTAAAATTTCTAAAAAATTTTTTTGATTTAACTCTTCATCACTAAATTTTTTATTTTTAATATTTTGAATAATTTTTTCAGTTAAAGGAAGACCAATATCTGAAGAAATCATAAAGTCCTCAAGATCTTGGAGAATTTCATTTGATGGTTTTGATTTTTTAAAAATATCATTAATTCCGTTACCAAAATTTTTTGATGTTTTTTTTAATCCCTCAGAAATTTTTTGAAAAATTTGCATTAGACTTATATTGTTGCCTCGAGGTGATTAGGGTTGTACCCCGTGATTTGAGCGGGTATGATTTGACCTTCTTTTAAAGAATTTTTACTAGATATTTTTACCTTTAAGTAATTTTCTGAGTAACCAAAAGAATTTTTTTCAGTAAGCACATTCAAAGTTTTCCCTACAGTATCTTTAAATTTATCTTTCATTTTTAATTGACCCTTTTCTCTAAGAATTTTTGCCCGTTCTTTAATTATATTTTTAGGAACTTGAGGCATTTTAGAAGCAGGCGCTTTCTCCATTGGAGAAAAAGGAAAAATATGTAAGAGTGTTAAATCACATTCATCAATAATTTTTAAAGTATTATGAAACATCTCTTCTGTTTCTGTAGGAAAACCAGCAATTAAATCTGCTCCAAATATTACTTCAGGACGTGCTAGTTTTATTTTGTTACAAAAGTCTATGGCATGCTCTCTTTGATGTCTTCTTTTCATTCTTTTTAAAACCATATTATCACCTGATTGCATTGATAAATGAAAATGCGGCATAACCCTTTTTTCTGATGAAAGAATTTCAAATAATAAGCTATCAATTTCTATAGAGTCCAAAGATGATAATCTAAGTCTTTTTAGTTCTTTATTATTTTTTAAGATCGCTTCAACAAGTTTTCCTAAATTTACTTTTTCATCTAGATCAGGACCATATGAGGTTAAATCAACACCAGTAAGAATGATTTCATTAAAACCTTTTTCATTAAGTATTTTAATTTGCTCTATAATATTATTAATTGGCAAACTTCTTGAATTTCCTCTGCCATAAGGAATTGTGCAAAACGTGCATCTATGATCACAGCCATTTTGAATTTGTATAAAGGCCCGCGAATGATTTTCAAAACTTTCAATGAATTGAGGAGCTATCGTTTTAAGCTCCATAATATCTGATATTTTATTTGCAATTTTTTCATTTGAAATTTTTAAAAATGTTTCAAACTCCATTTTTTCTTTATTACCAATTACATGATCAACTTCACTCATGCTAAGAAAAGTTTTGCTGTCTATTTGAGATGCGCAACCTGTCACTATTATTTTTTTATTAGGATACTTTTTTTTAAATTTTCTTATATCGTCAATAACTTTTTTTTTTGCTTCATTTGTGACTGAGCAACTGTTAAACAAAATATAATTCTTTAGGTTTGCTTTCTCTAAATGTTTTTGCATAACTTCAGATTCATAAATATTGAGTCGACAACCATAAGTTATGATATTTTTACTTAACATTATAAGCTAACTTCTATTTCTTTTTTTTCTGATACTGGGCCAGTCATCATCATCGTTTTGTCAGAATTAATTTTAATCTGCAAGTGTCCTTTTTGAAAATGTATATTAACTGGATTTTTAGTAAGTTTTAAATCTGATGCTATATAAGCAGTTGCACATGCTGCAGTTCCGCAAGCTAATGTTTTGCCAGCTCCTCTTTCCCACACATTAATATCTATGTTATCTTCATTTTGTATATCTGCAAAAGTAACATTTATTCTATTTGGAAAATATTTTAAGTTTTCAATTATTGGTCCAATTTTTTTTAATTTTTCATCAGATATTTTTTCAAAAAAAACAATGTGTGGATTTCCCACGTTTATCAAATGACCCTTTAATTTTTTACTATTAATTTCAATTAAAAAAGGATTGTTTTGTACATCATTAGTGACTGGTATTTCTGATAGTTTAATTTTTGGTTTTGGCATTATAACATTAATTAAATTATCAATATTTTTAGATCCGGTATGTACAAAGTTATTAACTTTAAATGTTACATTATCTCTATTTTTTTCTTTTATTAAAATATCCGAGATACATCTGTTGCCATTTCCACAAGCGTCTGCCATTTGGCCATCTGAATTAAAATATTTTATTTCAGCATCAGCTTGAGTTGAATTTTCTATATAAATTAACTGATCAAAACCAATTCCTTTTTCTCTGTTAGAAAGCTTTAAAATTTGTTCTGGATTTAAAGAGATTTTTTGGTTTCTATTATCAATTATTAAGAAATCATTTCCTAAACCATCCATTTTAAATGCTTTAAATTTCATAATTATTTAGTTTTAGACCGTTTTCTTGACTTTATAAACATATCTATGTAGTTTCAGCCCACTTCCAAGAAAAAGGTAGTCTTTTTCTGGTGTCCCTGAATAAGGGAGATCAACACTAGTCAGCGAGTTTTCGCCCACTAGTGCGATACCTGCTGGAAGTAAAGAAAAATTATGTTTGAGAGTTTAACAGATAAAATTGAGTCGGCCTTTTCCTTTTTTAACAAGATAACAAGGCTAGATGAGAAACAAGCTGACGAGGGTCTTAGAAAAATAAGACAAGCTTTATTAGAGTCTGATGTTGCGCTTTCGGTTACTAAAAAATTTATTGAAGATGTAAAACCAAAAATTATCGGCCAAGAAGTTTTAAAATCTGTAACCCCCGGCCAGATGATCATCAAAATAGTAAATGATGAATTAATTAAAGTATTAGGTAGCGAGAAGTCAGAACTAAATTTAGGAAATGTTCCACCAATTAAAATTTTAGTAGTCGGTTTACAAGGTTCAGGAAAAACAACTTCAACAGCAAAATTAGCTCATTTTTTACAAAAAAAATTATCAAAAAAAGTTCTAATGACGAGTTTAGATATCTATCGTCCAGCAGCTCAACAGCAATTACAGGTGCTTGGAAATGATAACGATATTAAAACATTGCCTATTGTTGAGGGTCAATTACCTGTTGAAATATCAAAGAGAGCTTTGAATGCAGTTTCTTTAAGCGGTGAGGATGTGGTTATTTTTGATACTGCGGGAAGAACTCAAATTGATCAACAGATGATGATGGAGCTAAAACAGCTTGAAAATGAAATACAACCACATGAAATTGTGCTTGTTGCAGATTCGTTAACAGGTCAAGACGCAGTAAATATCGCTCAAGAATTTCAAAAAACTGTAAATTTATCATCGATTATTCTGACAAGAATTGATGGTGACGGAAAAGGTGGTGCTGCTTTAAGTATGAAGGCGGTAACAGGATGTCCAATTAAATTTTTAGCTACTGGTGAGAAAATTGATCAACTAGAAGCCTTTCATCCTGATCGTATTGCAAACCGAATCCTTGGCATGGGAGATGTTGTATCATTAGTTGAAAAAGTTGCTGAAGATCTAGAGCAAGAAAAAATTGAAAAAATTGAAGAAGATATAAAAAAAGGATCTTTTACCTTTGATACATACCTTCAACAAATAAGACAGATGAAGAAAGTAGGAGGTATGAGCGGAGTACTTAGTATGATGCCAGGTGTTTCAAAGATGAAAAAGCAAATTGATGAATCAAATCTAGATGAAAGCTTACTAAATAAACAGGAGGCAATCATTTTATCAATGACGCAAAAAGAGAGAGATAATCCAAAAATTATTGGAGGCTCAAGAAAAAAAAGAATTGCAAATGGATCTGGTACAGACATTTCAATGGTAAATAAACTTCTCAAACAACACAAGATGATGACAAATGTTATGAAAAAAATGTCAAAAGGTGGAAGAGGAGCTTTACAAGGTTTGGATGGTATTCCACCGGACCTTTTAAATAACTTAAAATAAAAAAAGAAAGGAACACAATGTTAAAAATAAGAATGTCTAGAGGAGGTGCAAAAAAAAGACCAGTTTATAAAATTGTAATTGCAGACTCTAGAAAACCACGTGATGGAAGATTTATAGAAAAAGTTGGCTTTTTTAATCCTCTGTTACCAAAAGATAAAAAAGAAAGATTAAGTTTAGATATTGAGAGAATTAAATATTGGTTAGAAAAAGGTGCAAAGCCATCTGATCGTATTGCAAGGTTTTTAGGTGAAGCGAATGTAATCCCTAAGCCATCACAAAAGAATAACCCAATTAAAGCTAAACCAAAAAAGAAAGCTCAAGAAAGATTAGCTGCAGCAGAAGAAGCAAAAAAAGCTGCTGAAGAGGCTGCAAAAGCAGAAGCTGAGAAACCGGCTGAACCAGCTCAACCCGAGAATGAAGCTAAAGCTGAAACAGAGGCGCCTAAAGAAGAAAAAGCAGCCGAAGCTCCAAAAGCTGAAAGCAAAGAAGAAGATAAAAAATAAACTAGATATGTTCTCAGCTAATATTTTTACATTGTATCCTGAAATTTTTCCTGGAGCTCTTGGTCATGGAATTTATCAAAGAGCTTCAGAAAAAAAAATATGGGAATTAAATGTTAAAAATATTCGTGATTATGCATATGATAAGCATGCCACAGTAGATGATAAACCTTTTGGTGGTGGTAGCGGCATGGTTTTGAAAGCTGAAGTGCTTAATGAATGTTTAGAGAAAAATTCAAACGATTATAAAACTTATTATTTATCTCCAAGGGGCAAAGTATTTAATCAAGAACTTGCCAATGAATTTTCAAAATTGAAAGGAATAAACTTATTATGTGGTCACTTTGAAGGAGTTGATCAGAGAGTATTGGATCACAGAAATATTGATGAAATTTCTGTTGGTGATTATGTTCTCTCAGGTGGAGAAAGTGCTGCAGTTGTTGTGCTTGATGCTGTTATAAGATTATTACCAGGTGTTCTTGGTAATGAAAATTCAACTAAAGAAGAGAGCTTTAATAATCATTTACTTGAATATCCTCAATATACTCAGCCAAGAAAATGGCGAGATTTAGAGGTTCCGGAGGTTCTATTATCCGGGAATCACGGGGAAATAAAAGACTGGCGTTTAAATCAATCACAGAGTATAACTCAGCGCCTTAGACCAGATTTATGGACTAAGCACTGTAATAAAAGTAATAAAAATTAAAAAATGAATAGAATTGAAGAAATTGAAAAGAAACATTTAGAACAAGTTTCTGCTGGAAAAAAAATAACAGAATTTTTTCCTGGAGACACAATTAAAGTAAACGTTAGAATTGTAGAAGGAAAGAGACAAAGAGTTCAGGCTTTTGAAGGAGTTTGTATAGCTAAGAAAAATGGCGGAATTAACTCTTCATTCACAGTCAGAAAAGTTTCTTTTGGCGAAGGTGTTGAAAGAGTGTTCCAATTATATAGTCCAAACCTAGACTCTGTTGAATTGATACGTTCTGGAAAAGTAAGAAGAGCCAAACTTTATTATTTAAGAGACAGAAGTGGTAAATCTGCTCGTATTAACGAAAAAATCAAAAAGAAATTAGGTATAGAAGTAGTTCAAGAAGCTACAATAGAGCAAGTAGCTAGCGAAAATTCAATAAAAGACGAAGTAGAAAAGCAATCTACTCCAACTGAAACAAAATCAGAAAATCCTAAAGATACAAATCAAGAAAAAAAATAATCTTATAATGGCTCAAACATTATACGACAAATTATTCGATAATCATTTGGTGGCAAAACAGGAAGATGGCACATGTTTATTATATATTGATAGACACTTAGTTCACGAAGTAACTAGCCCACAAGCTTTTGAAGGCTTGAGAATGAATAATAGAAAAGTCAAGCACCCTGAGTATACATTGGCTGTTGCTGATCACAATGTTCCTACAACAGATCGTAGCAAGCCGATTGAAAATGAAGATTCAAGAATTCAATATGAAACTTTAGATAATAACTGCAAAGAATTTGGTATCGATTTTTTTGGTTTAAATGATATTCGACAAGGAATTGTTCATGTGATTGGGCCAGAGCAAGGTTTAACACAACCTGGTATGACAATAGTTTGTGGCGATAGTCATACAGCAACGCACGGTGCATTTGGCGCTTTAGCATTTGGAATTGGTACATCAGAAGTTGAACACGTATTAGCAACTCAAACTTTGATTCAACAAAAATCTAAAAACATGAAAATTGAAATTCAAGGTAAACTTCCAACAGGAGTAACTGCTAAAGACATTATCTTAACAATAATTGGTAAGATAGGAACGGCGGGTGGAACTGGTTTCGTAATTGAGTATTGTGGTGAGGCAATTAAGAATTTAACAATGGAAGAAAGAATGACAGTTTGCAATATGTCGATTGAGGCAGGCGCAAGAGCTGGAATTATTCAACCAGATGAAAAAACAGTTGAATTTTTAAAAGATAGACCTTTATCTCCAAAAGGTGAAAATTGGGAGAAAGCAAAAAACTATTGGTTGTCATTAAAATCTGATGAAGGTGCAAAATATGATGAGACACTAATTTTAAAAGCAGAAGAAATTATTCCTTCCGTAACATGGGGAACTAGTCCTGAAGATGTATTGCCAATAAATGCTTCAGTGCCAGGGCCAGAAAAATTTTCTGATCCTGATAAAAGAAAAGCGGTAGAAAGATCTTTGGATTATATGGGATTAAGCCCTGATACTAAATTAGATGAAATTTCTATTGATAAGGTTTTTATTGGATCATGTACAAATGGAAGAATTCAAGATTTAAGAGCAGCGGCAGAAATTTTAAAAGGTAAAAAAATTGCAAAGAATGTTACTGGCTACGTTGTTCCAGGATCTGGATTAGTTAAAAAACAAGCAGAAGAAGAAGGATTAGATAAAATATTTATAGACTCTGGACTTGAATGGAGAAATGCAGGTTGTTCAATGTGCTTAGGTATGAACCCTGATCAGTTAAAACCCCAAGAAAGATGTGCGTCTACATCAAATAGAAATTTTGAGGGAAGACAGGGAAGAGGCGGAAGAACTCATTTATGTAGCCCTGCAATGGCAGCAGCAGCAGCCATTGAAGGAAAATTAACTGATGTAAGAAAGTTTTATAATGGATAAGTTTACTCAAGTTAAAAGTATTCCTGCGTATCTACCAATTGTAAATGTTGATACCGATATGATCATTCCAAAGCAGTTTTTAAAAACTATTAAAAGAACCGGTCTTGGTAAAAGTTTATTTTTTGAATTAAGATATGATGAGCAAGGAAATCCTTTAAAGGAATTTGTTTTAAATCAAGAACCTTACAATCAATCTAAAGTTTTGATTGGAGAAAAAAACTTCGGCTGCGGGTCATCAAGAGAGCACGCTCCATGGTCATTACTTGATTTTGGTATTAAGGTTGTTATTGCACCATCTTTTGCCGATATTTTTTACAATAACTGTTTTAAGAATGGAATTTTACCTATCGTTTTAAAAGATGAAGAAATTAAAGAATTAGCTGAGCTATCAAAGGAAAAAAAGGAAATTACAATAAATTTAGAAGAACAAAAAATTGAAAAAGGAGATAACAGACCTTTCGATTTTGATGTTGAACCATTTAGAAAAGAATGTTTGATGAATGGTTATGATGATATTGCCTTGAGTCTTAAAAAAACAAGCGATGTTGAGAACTATATAGAAAAACAAAAAAAAGCTACGCCTTGGTTATTTAGTGCCTAAAAATTTATTACTACTTGCTGGAGACGGTATCGGTCCAGAAATAATGGACGAGGTAAAAAAAATTATCTCTTGGTTAAATTCAAATAAGAATTTAGAGCTAAATGTAACAGAAGAATTGGCTGGCGGAGTATCATATGATAAACACAAAACTCCATTGACAGATAATGTTCTTTATAAAGCAATGGATAGTGATGCAGTTTTGCTAGGAGCTGTGGGTGGCCCGAAATATGATCAGCTTGAATTTTCTAAAAGACCAGAAAGAGCATTATTAAGATTAAGAAAAGAATTGAGGCTGTTTGCAAACCTAAGACCAGCAATATGCTTTTCTGAACTTGTAAGTGCTTCAAGCTTGAAACCAGAAATTGTTTCTGATCTGGATATCATGATTGTAAGAGAGCTGACCGGAGGAATTTACTTTGGTGAGCCTCGTGGAGTTGAACCTATCGCTAATGGAGAAAAAAGAGGTGTTAACACACATGTTTACACTTCGAAAGAAATTATTAGAGTTGCAAAGGTAGCTTTTGATCTTGCCAAAAAAAGAAATAAAAAAGTAACATCAGCTGAGAAATCTAATGTGATGGAAGCTGGAATGCTTTGGAAGGAAGAAGTTCAAAAATTTTATGATGAAAATAAAAATTATAAAGATGTTGAACTAAGCCATATGCTGGCTGATAATTGCGCAATGCAACTTGTTAGAAATCCAAAACAATTTGATGTGATTGTTACTGATAACTTGTTTGGAGATATGCTTTCGGACGAAGCTGCAATGTTAACTGGATCTTTAGGAATGTTGCCTTCTGCTTCATTAAGTGAAAAAGATAAAAATGGAAGAATTAGGTCAATGTATGAACCTTGCCACGGCTCTGCTCCTGATATTGCCGGTCAAGGAATCGCAAACCCGCTTGCAATGATCCTTAGTTTTGCAATGGCTCTTAAATACTCGTTAGATTTAGATGATGTTGCTGATGAAATTGACTCTGCTGTGAAGGCAGTTTTAAAAGATGGTCTTAGAACACCAGATATTATGGAAGATGGAAAGCAAAAAGTTTCAACTTCTGAAATGGGATCGGCAATCATCGATAAATTAAAGTAATTTAATTTAAATTGAGACATATTGTGATTTTGAATAATTTTTATTTTCAGTTAGATTAATCTTTATGAAATTCGAAAGTCCTTTGTCTCCACACTTACAAGTTTATAAATGGCAGTTGTCATCTCTACTATCCATTACACATAGAATGACGTCTATATTTAACTTAATGGGTATGATGTTTTTTGCATTGTGGATCTTCATGCTTTTTTTGGGAGAGGATGTTTATAAATATTTTGAAATTTTTTCTGCCACAGTTATCGGTAAGTTTATTTTTGTGGGCATAACTTGGTCTTTTTCTTATCATTTATTAAATGGTATCAGGCATTTATTTTGGGACATGGGCTATGGTTATGAAATCAAAACAGCAAATTTAAGTGGTATTTTAGTGCTATTATCATCGTTTATTTTAACTTTTTTGGTTTGGGTGTTTTAATGAATCACGTTGTTTCAAAATGGTTATTACAAAGAGTGGCAGCAGTTATTTTATTACCATTTTTAATTTGGTTTTTATTTCATTTTGATAATTTAATGGCATTTAGTTATTCAGATGCAGTGATGTTTTTAAATAATAAGATTTATGTAGGCATATTAAGTTTGATATTTCTTTTAGCATTTTTTCATATGAGAATTGGAATGGGAGAAATATTCGAAGATTATATTCATAATGAAAAAGTAAAAAAAATAGCTAGTGGTTTAATATTATTAATTTCTTTAATAATTCCTATTGCCGCTATCTCAGCAATGGTTATATTAGGATTATGAGTTACGACGTAATTAATCATGAATACGATGTAGTTGTAGTGGGTGCGGGAGGCTCAGGTCTTAGAGCTGCCGTTGGTTTGTCTGAGGCTGGTTTAAAAACTGCATGTGTTTCAAAAGTATTTCCAACAAGAAGTCATACAGCAGCAGCACAAGGTGGGATTTCAGCTGCTCTAGGAAATATGTGTGAAGATGATTGGCGATGGCATATGTATGACACTGTAAAAGGTGCTGATTGGCTTGGCGATCAAGATGCAATTGAATTTTTATGTAAGGAAGCGCCTCAAGCAGTTATCGAACTAGAAAAATATGGAGTTCCATTTAGTAGAACTGAAGAAGGTAAAATTTATCAAAGACCATTTGGCGGAATGACAAAGAACTACGGAAACGGTGTGGTTCAAAGAACTTGTGCGGCAGCAGATCGAACAGGTCACGCTATACTTCATACTCTTTATGGACAAGCTCTTAAAAGAGACACTGAGTTTTTCATTGAATATTTTGCGCTTGATTTAATTATGGAAAATGGAAAGTGCCAAGGGATTATTGCATGGAATTTACAAGATGGAACTATTCATCGCTTTAGATCAAAGATGGTCATACTTGCAACAGGTGGTTACGGAAGAGCTTATTTTTCAGCAACTTCTGCTCATACTTGTACAGGTGATGGTGGTGGAATGGTACTTAGAGCAGGACTTCCTTTGCAAGATATGGAGTTCGTTCAGTTTCACCCAACAGGAATTTATGGTGCTGGATGTTTAATTACGGAAGGCAGTAGAGGCGAAGGTGGCTTTTTAGTAAATTCAGAAGGTGAGAGATTTATGGAAAGATATGCTCCTTCAGCAAAAGATCTCGCTTCCAGAGATGTTGTTTCAAGATCAATGACAATTGAAATTAATGAAGGCAGAGGTGTTGGAAAAAATAAAGATCATATTTTTTTACACTTAAATCATTTAGATGCTAAAATCTTAAAAGAAAGATTACCTGGTATATCAGAATCCGCAAAAGTTTTTGCCGGAGTTGATGTTACAAAAGAGCCAATACCAGTATTACCTACGGTTCATTATAATATGGGCGGAATTCCCACTAATTATTTTGGTGAAGTTTTAACTAAAGACGCAAATGGTTCAGATACTATTGTTGATGGCTTAATGGCTGTTGGTGAAGCTGCGTGTGTTTCAGTACATGGAGCAAACCGTTTAGGTTCAAATTCTTTAATTGATCTTGTGGTGTTTGGTAAGGCTGCAGCGGTAAGAGCTGCTGAAAAAGTAAAGCCTAATTCTAAACATGAAGATATTTCAGATGCAGAAACTCAAAAATGTTTGGATCGATTTGATAAAATGCGAAATGCTGATGGCGATACACCAACTGCAATTTTAAGAGACAAAATGCAAAGAACTATGCAAAGTAAATGTGCGGTCTTTAGAACTGACAAGACATTAAAAGAGGGTTTAAATGAAATTCAAGAGCCTTGGCAAGGATTAAATAATATCTCTATCAAAGATAGATCTTTAATTTTTAACACCGATTTAGTCGAAGCGTTAGAATTTGATAATTTAATTAGACAGTCACAGGTGACCGTTGCTTCTGCTGAGAATAGAAAAGAAAGCAGAGGAGCTCACTCTAGAGAAGATTTTAAAGAAAGAGATGATGAGAATTGGATGAAACATACTTTAGCATGGCATGAAGATGGAAAGGTAAATCTAAATTATAGAGATGTTCATAATTATACTTTAACCAATGATGTTCAATATTTCCCTCCGAAAGCAAGAGTATACTAGTTATGGTACAGTTTAATCTTCCAAAAAATTCAAAAATAAAAAAAGGCAACTATTTTAAATCAGATTCTGATTCAAAAAATATTAAAAAAGTAAATGTCTACAGATGGGATCCAGACAAAGATGAAAACCCTCGCGTAGATACTTACGAAGTAGATATGGATAATTGCGGTCCAATGGTTTTAGATGCGTTAATAAAAATTAAAAATGAAATTGATTCAACTGTAACCTTTAGAAGATCATGTCGGGAAGGTATCTGTGGATCTTGTGCAATGAATATTGATGGATCAAATACACTTGCATGCACAAAGTCAGCCAAAGAGATTGATGGTGATATTAATATTTATCCATTGCCTCATATGCCAGTAATTAAAGATTTGGTTCCAAACTTAAAGCAACTTTATAAGCAATATCAATCCGTTGAACCTTGGATGCAATCAAGCAAAAGTTTAAACGGAACAGAAAGCCTACAAACTGTTGAAGATCGATCTAAATTAGACGGTTTATATGAATGTATTTTGTGTGCATGTTGTGCAACTTCATGTCCTAGTTACTGGTGGAATGGAGATAAATATTTAGGTCCAGCAGTTTTATTACAAGCTTATCGATGGATCGTTGATAGTCGAGATGAGGAAAGACAAAAAAGATTAAAAAAAGTAGCTGATGAATTAAAGTTATTTAGGTGCCATACTATTATGAACTGCACAAATGCCTGCCCAAAAGGATTGAATCCAGCTAAAGCAATTGGTTCTATTAAAAAAATGCTGGTGACTGAAAAGTCAGCATAGTAATATTAAAATTATGAAAAATATTTTCCACTTTGTGGATGGAAAAGAGTTTAAAGGTGAAAGCAAAAGATTAGCTGATGTTTTTAATCCAGCAACTGGTGAAGTGCAGGCCAAGGTTAATTTGGCATCAAAATCTGATGTTGATGCAGCAATAAAAGTTGCATCACAGGCTTTTCCAGAATGGGCAGATACTCCACCAATTACGAGGGCAAGAATATTATTTAAATTTAAGGAACTGATCGAAAAAAATTCAGATGAACTAACTAAGCTTATAGTTGCTGAACATGGAAAAGTTTATGACGATGCAAAAGGTTCATTAACACGAGGCTTAGAAGTTGTTGAATTTGCTTGTGGTATCCCTCATCTTTTAAAAGGAGAGTTTACGGAAAATGTTGGACGAGGAGTAGATAGCTGGTCTATGAGACAACCTTTGGGAGTTTGCGCTGGTATTACACCATTTAATTTTCCAGCTATGGTTCCAATGTGGATGTTTCCAGTGGCTATAGCATGTGGAAATACTTTTATATTAAAACCATCAGAGAAAGACCCAAGTTGTTCAATGATGCTAGCTGACTTATTAAAACAAGCAGGTTTACCTGACGGAGTATTTAATGTTGTGAATGGTGACAAGGAATCTGTTGATGCACTTTTAGAGCACAAGGATGTAGCTGCAGTTAGTTTTGTAGGATCAACAGGAATAGCAAAATATATTTATGAAAATGCAGCAAAATTTGAAAAAAGAGTTCAAGCATTAGGCGGGGCAAAAAATCATTGTGTAGTTATGCCAGACTCTGATCTTGATCAAGCAGTTAATGGATTAATGGGAGCTGCATATGGTTCTGCTGGTGAAAGATGTATGGCTCAGTCAGTAGCAGTTGCCGTTGGAAATGTAGGTGACGAGTTAGTAAAAAGACTTTCTCAAAAAGTTGAAGCTTTAAAAGTTGGACCAGGTATGGACAAAACATCTGAAATGGGACCACTGGTAACCAAAGAACATTTAGATAAAGTCAGAAGCTATGTAGATCTAGGCATTGAAGAAGGCGCAAAACTAGTTGTTGATGGTAGAAACTTAAAATTACAAGGATATGAAAATGGGTTTTATATTGGAGGATGCTTATTTGATCATGTAACTGAAAATATGAGAATTTATAAAGAAGAGATTTTTGGTCCAGTTCTATCTGTTGTGAGAGTTAAAGATTTTAACACTGCTGTTGATTTAATAAATAATCATGAATATGGAAACGGAACATCTATTTTCACTAGAGATGGAGACAGTGCTAGAACTTTTACAAACAAAATTAAAGTGGGAATGGTAGGAGTTAACATACCAATACCAGTTCCAATGGCATTTCATAGCTTTGGCGGGTGGAAGCGCTCTTTATTTGGCGACCAGCATATGCATGGACCTGAAGGAGTAAGATTTTATACAAAATTAAAAACTATTACTTCAAGATGGCCTTCAGGAATAAAAGATAATCCTGAATTTACAATGCCAACAATGAAATAAAGATTTCTAATTTTTTAACATTTTTTTAAAAATTGGTTTATAGTTAATTTATGAGCATTACACGTGTTGGTTTTGTCGGCTGGAGAGGAATGGTTGGTTCTGTTTTAATTAACAGAATGATCGAAGAAGGCGATTTTAAAAAGATTAAAGAGCCAGTTTTTTTTAGCACTTCGCAGTCCGGCAAAGAAGGTCCTGATATTGGAAAAGGTAAAAATTTTTTACAAGATGCTTTCGATATTGAGTCTCTAAAAAAAATGGATGTCATTTTAACTTGTCAAGGTAGCGATTACACAAAAAAAATTTTTAAAGATTTAAGAAATAATGGATGGAAAGGTTTTTGGATTGATGCCGCATCCAGTTTAAGAATGGAAGAGTCGAGTACAATTGTATTAGATCCTATTAATAAAAACCTTATTGAAGACGCATTAAAAAAAGGAAAAAAAGAATTTATTGGTGGAAACTGCACTATTAGCTGTATGTTGATGGGTGTTGGGGGGTTGTTTAAAAGTGGTTTGGTAGAATGGGCAACTTCTATGACTTATCAGGCCGCCTCGGGAGGAGGAGCTCAAAATATGAGAGAGTTACTTAATCAGATGGGCCACTTACATAATGGCGCGAAAGATCTTTTAAAAGATCCAGCTTCTGAAATTTTAGAAATTGATAAGCAGGTTCGTAGTGAAATGAATTCTAAAAAATTTCCCATTGATTATTTTGGAGTGCCGCTGGCAGGTAGCTTAATACCATGGATTGATTCAAAATTAGATAATGGCCAGTCCAGAGAAGAGTGGAAAGCTTTTGCTGAAACTAACAAAATTTTAGGAAATTCAAAACCTGTACCAATTGATGGAACTTGTGTAAGAGTAGGTGCAATGCGTTCTCATAGTGCGGCATTAACCATAAAACTTAATAAGAATTTACCGTTAAATGAAATTGAAAATATTATTGAACAAACCAGCGAATGGACCAAGTTAATCCCAAATGAAAAAGAAATTACAATTAAAGAATTGAGCCCAGCAAAAGTAAGTGGCTCATTAACCATTCCTGTTGGTAGAGTAAGAAAATTAAATATTGGCAATGACTATCTTAACGTGTTTACCGTCGGTGACCAATTATTATGGGGAGCTGCTGAACCTTTAAGAAGAATGTTAAATATAGTTTTGCATCATTAAACTTCATAGAAATATACATTTTTACTGCTTCAATTTAGTCTTTGATTTTTATTATCCATTAAATATATATCCCGCATGAAAAAGATTTCTCTTATAGGTGCTGGTCAAATAGGTGGAACTTTAGCCCACCTTATTGGGTTGAAAGAACTTGCTAATGAAGTTGTTCTTTTTGATGTTGCCGAAGGTGTTGCAAAAGGAAAAGCTTTAGATATTGCCCAATCATCCGCAATAGATGGTTTTGATGTTAATTTTGTAGGAACAAATAATTATGATGATACAAAAAACTCTGATGTTGTAATTATAACTGCTGGCATTCCAAGAAAACCTGGAATGACTAGAGATGATTTATTAGGTACTAATTTGAAAATTATTAAACAAGTTGGAGAAGGAATTGCAAAATCATCTCCTAATGCTTTTGTTATTTGTATTACAAATCCTCTAGATGTTATTGTGATGGCCTTGCAAAAATACTCTGGGCTTCCAAAAAACAAAGTTGTGGGCATGGCTGGCGTGTTAGATACATCAAGATTTAAATTATTTTTATCAAAAGAGCTTAATGTACCTATTAAAAAGATAGACTCTTTCGTTCTTGGTGGGCATGGAGATACAATGGTTCCTGTTCCAAATAGGACTACAGTAGATGGTAAAAATTTAATGAATTTTATTAAAGATGGAAAATTGTCAAAAGAAAAATTAGACTCTATTATTGATAGAACTAGAAAAGGTGGTGCGGAAATCGTTAAATTTTTAGGAAATGGTTCCGCTTTTTATGCACCAGCTGCCTCTGCTATTGATATGGCAGAATCATATTTAAAAGATCAAAAGAAAACATTGCCTTGTGCAGTTTATTTAGAAAATAAATATGGAGTGAGTGATCTTTATGCAGGTGTACCGGCAGTTATTGGATCAAATGGTATTGAAAAAGTAATTGAGTTAGATTTAGATGAAGAGGAGAAAAAGAACTTTGATATTTCAATTGCGGCAGTTAATGAATTATTAGATGCTGCAAAAAATATCGATCCGTCTTTAAAATAAAAATTGAATATTCACGAGCATCAAGCAAAAGAAATTTTAAAAAAATTTGGAGCACCAGTTCCAAATGGTTGTCCAGTATTTAGTTTAGATGAATTAGAAGCGGAAGCAAAAAAAATTACTACAAATAAAATTGTTTTAAAGGCCCAAATCCATGCGGGCGGTAGAGGAAAAGCTGGGGGCGTAAAGTTAGTAAATAATTTAGATGAATTAAAAAAAGAAGCTAAAGAGCTGTTTGGAAAGGTGCTAGTTACTCATCAAACAGGTCCGCAAGGCAGAGAAGTTAAAAGGTTATATTTAGAAGACGCCTCTGAAATTGATCAGGAGTTTTATCTATCTTGTCTTGTAGATAGAGCTACTTCAAAAATAGCTTTTATTTCCAGTGCAGAAGGAGGAATGGATATTGAAGAGGTAGCAGCTAAAACACCTGAAAAAATTATCACTACACGTGTTGGCATCGAAGATAAAGTGAATGATAAAGATGTATTAGATATTTTAAAACCATTCAATCTTGATGGAAACGCTTTAGAAGATGGAAAAAAAATTGTTCAAGCATTGTATCAGTCATTAATTAAAACTGATGCAAACTTAATTGAAGTAAATCCATTAATCTTAACCAAAGATAATAAAGTTATATGCTTGGACGCTAAAATTAATTTTGACGACAATGCTTTATTTAGACATCCTGAAATCTTAGAATTAAGAGATCTAAATGAAGAAGACCCAATGGAAATTGAGGCTAGCAAGTATGATTTAGCTTATATTAAATTAGATGGTCAAATTGGATGCATGGTTAACGGTGCGGGCTTAGCGATGGCGACAATGGATATTATTAACCTTTATGGATCTGAGCCAGCAAACTTTTTAGATGTTGGCGGTGGTGCCTCAAAAGAAAAAGTTACAGCAGCATTTAAAATTATTTTATCAGATAAAAATGTAAAAGGGATTTTAATTAATATTTTTGGAGGAATAATGAGATGCGATGTAATTGCTGAAGGTGTAATTGCAGCTGCAAAAGAGACAGAATTAAATATTCCTTTAGTTGTAAGATTGGCTGGTACAAATTTTGAAAAGGGGAAAGAAATATTAAATAATTCTGGTTTAAAAATTATTCCTGCAGATGATTTAAATGATGCTGCTAAAAAAATAGTAGAGGCTATTAAATAAATGTCAGTACTCGTTAATAAAGATACAAAATTGATATGCCAAGGTTTTACTGGTGCAAATGGTACGTTCCATTCTGAACAAGCTTTAGCCTATGGTACAAATTTAGTTGGCGGTGTTACACCAAAAAAAGGTGGTCAGGTTCATCTAGGAAAACCAGTTTTTAATACTGTTAAAGAAGCAGTTGACGAAACAGGGGCAGATGCAACAATGATTTATGTTCCAGCTAAATTTGCAGCATCGGCAATTATTGAAGCCATAGATGCAAAAATTCCTTTGATTGTATGTATCACTGAAGGAATACCAATTCTTGATATGATTAAAGTTAAAGAAAAATTACAAGATTCTAACTCAAGATTAATAGGACCAAACTGTCCGGGTATTATAACTCCTGAAGAATGTAAGATTGGTATTATGCCAGGACATATTCATAAAAAAGGAACTGTTGGTATTGTATCAAGATCTGGAACTTTAACTTATGAGGCGGTAGCTCAAACAACAGCAGAAGGTTTAGGCCAATCAACGTGTATTGGTATTGGTGGCGATCCAGTTAATGGAACTAACTTTATTGATTGCTTGGATCTATTTTTAAAAGACGAAAAAACTGAGTCTATTATTATGATTGGTGAAATTGGTGGATCTGCAGAAGAAGAAGCTGCTGAATTTTTAAAGAATAATCCAATAAAAAAGCCAACGGTTGGATTTATTGCAGGCATTACTGCTCCTCCAGGAAGAAGAATGGGTCATGCTGGTGCTATCATCGCAGGAGGAAAAGGTGGCGCTAAAGACAAGATTAAAACTATGCAATCTTGTGGCATAACTGTTACAGACTCCCCAGCTGATATTGGAAAAACATTGAAATCAGTATTAAATGGTTGATATAATACCAATTAATAATGTCAGCTTCTAAAAATAAAATATTTGAAACTACTTCTTTCTTAAGCAAATCGAATTCTTCTTATATAGAATTGATGTATGAGAAATATAGTAACAGCCCAGATAATGTTCCTGAAAGCTGGAGACAATATTTTGAAGGAATTAATGATAATCAAGATTTAGTAAAAAAAGAGGTTTTTGGAGCATCATGGACACCAAAAAAACTTAAACATACTTCTGATGTTGATCCAGATATTTATGAAAAATTTATTCCAGAAAACTTAAATTATTCCCTCGAGAGCAAAATTGTCAAAGAGAAACCGCAAAGCTCTTCAAGTGATATCGAAAGCAGTACCAAAGATTCTGTTAGGGCTATAATGATGATTAGAGCTTATCGTATTAGAGGACACCTTCAATCTGAGCTTGATCCTTTGGAATTAACAAAAAAAGAATATGCACCAGAACTTGATCCCAAAACTTATGGATTTACTGATTCAGATATGAATAAAAAAATCTTTTTAGATGAAGTGCTAGGATTGAAGTATGCCACTTTGAAAGAAATATTAGATATTCTTAAAAGAACTTATTGTTCAAATATAGGTTTTGAATTTATGCATATGAATGATCCAGAGGAAAAAAGCTGGATACAAGCTCGTGTAGAAGGAAAAGATAAAGAGATACATTTTACCGAAAGAGGAAAAAAAGCAATATTGAATAGATTAATAGAAGCCGAAGGCTTTGAAAAATATCTTGCAAAAAAATATGTTGGAACCAAAAGATTTGGATTGGATGGATGCGAGTCTCTTATTCCAGCAATGGAGCAGATTATTAAAAGAGGAGGCGCATTAGGTTGTAAGGAAGTAAAAATTGGTATGCCTCACAGAGGAAGATTAAACATACTTACAAATGTGATTCAAAAACCATTAAAAAAAATTTTTAAAGAGTTTGGTGGAGATCCTGGAATAGCAAGTGGTGGAGTATCTGGTGATGTAAAATATCACTTAGGAGCATCTGCAAATAGAGAGTTTGATGGAAATTTAGTTCATGTGAGTTTAACAGCAAATCCTTCGCATTTAGAAGCTGTAAATCCTGTAGTGTTAGGTCAAACAAGAGCAAAACAAGATTTTCATAAAGATAAAGATAGGAAGCAAGTAATACCAATTTTACTTCATGGAGACGCGGCTTTTGCAGGACAGGGTATTGTAGCTGAGTGTTTTGCTATGTCAGGGTTAACAGGTCATAATATTGGTGGAACTATTCATATTATTGTGAATAATCAAATTGGATTTACTACACAGCCTGAATTTTCAAGATCTTCGCCTTACCCATCAGAAGTAGCTAAAATGGTTCAAGCTCCAATATTTCATGTTAACGGAGATGATCCTGAAGCAGTCACTTACTGCGCAAAGATTGCAACAGAGTATAGACAAAAATTTAACAGAGATGTTGTTATAGATATTTTTTGTTATAGAAAATTTGGACATAATGAAGGTGATGAGCCATCATTTACTCAGCCATTAATGTACAAAAAAATCAAAAAACATGAATCTACTTTGTCAAAATATTCAAAACAATTAATTGATGAAGGTAGTATATCTGAAGAATATTTTAAAAATGAATTAGCAAATTATCAAAAAATATTAGATGAAGAATTTGAAGCTTCTAAAAATTATAAATCAAATGAGTTTGATTGGTTCACTGGAGTATGGTCAAAATTTACTTCTGAATTAGGACAAGATAGAAGAGGTATTACTGGTGTTGATATTGAAAAAATAAAAACATTAGGGAGAAAATTAAGTACAATTCCTACAACATTTAATCCTCACAAAACAATATCCAGGATATTTGAAAATAGATTAAACATGCTTGAAACAGGAAAAGAAATCGATTGGGCGCTTGCTGAAACACTGGCATTGGGGACTATTTCTGATGAGGGTTATGGAGTTAGATTAGTTGGACAAGATTCTGTAAGAGGAACTTTCAGCCATAGGCATGCAGGTATAAATGATCAAAAAACTGGCGAAAGGTATTATCCGATCAAAAACCTATCTTCAAATCAAGGAAAAGTAGAAATTATAGATAGTTTATTATCTGAAATGGGAGTTTTGGGTTTTGAATATGGTTACTCTTTAACAGATCCTGATACGTTGGTTTTATGGGAAGCTCAATTTGGAGATTTTGCAAATGGCGCTCAGGTAATTTTTGATCAATTTATAAGTTCTGGAGAAAAAAAATGGACTCGTGCTAGTGGACTTGTAATGCTTTTACCTCATGGATACGAAGGTCAAGGACCTGAACATTCTTCGGCTAGAGTCGAAAGATATTTACAGGCATGTGCTCAAGAAAATATTCAAGTAGTAAATTGTACAACACCAGCAAATTATTTTCATGCACTAAGAAGGCAGCTTCATCGCCCTTTCAGAAAACCATTAGTAATATTCACACCAAAATCATTATTGAGACACAAAAGGTGTATTTCTGAAATTGAAGATTTTACAAAAGAAAATTCATTTCATAGGGTGCTTTCAGATAAAGCAGAATACTCTCAATACAATATGATACCATTGGCAAAGGATGAAGAAATTGAGAAAGTTATTTTGTGTACTGGTAAGATTTATTATGATTTAGTTGATGAAAGAGAAAAGCAAAAAGCAAACAAAGTTCAACTAGTTAGAATTGAACAACTTTATCCTTTCCCAGCTAAAACCTTGGCAAGGCATTTGAATAGATTTTCAAATGCAAAAAGTTTCGTATGGTGTCAAGAAGAGCCTCAAAACATGGGCTGCTGGAATCATGTTGAGCGATATATAAATCGTACTTTAGAGTATATAAATGTAAAGTCTAAAACATTAAAATATACTGGGAGGAAGCCATCAGCTTCACCAGCAAGTGGCTACCTCAAAAAACATCTTGCCCAACAGCAAGAAATTGTTACAACAGCGATTACAATATAATGAGTACCCCAATCTTAGTTCCTACACTTGGAGAATCTGTTACAGAGGCCACAGTTGCAAAGTGGATTAAAAAAACTGGAGACAATGTAAATGAGGATGAGCCATTAGTTGAGCTTGAAACAGATAAAGTTAGTGTTGAAGTAACTTCACCAACATCAGGAGTGTTATCTGAGATAAGTATTAAAGAAGGAGAAACAGTTGGAGTGGGTACAAAACTTGGAGAGATTGGTGAAGCAGGATCGGTTTCTGCTGCCCCAGTAAAAAAAGAAGAAAATAAAGTTAAAGAAATTAAAAAAGAAGAAATATCAGATATATCAAAAAAAGAAGAATTAATTTTGGAGAAAGAAGCCCCTCAAAAAGAAGCGGCAAAAGTTGTTCCAATTAACTTAGAGAAAAAATCAGTTGACCCATCTCCTGCAGCAAAAAGAGTAATTGTAGAAAATAATTTAGATGTTTCAAGTATTCAAGGGACGGGAAAAAGAGGTCAAATTTTAAAAAGCGATTTGATTGGATTAATGGGAGTAAACCCTGGTTTAGATAAAAAATTCCAAGACAAAGGTCCTGAAGAGCGAGTTAAAATGTCAAGGCTAAGGGCAACAATTGCTAAAAGGCTTAAGGAAGCACAAAATACTGCAGCAATGTTGACGACTTTTAACGAAGTAGACATGTCAATGATAATGCAAATTAGAAAGGATAACAAAGAGGAGTTTGAAAAAATTTATGGTGTAAAACTTGGCTTTATGTCCTTTTTTGTAAAAGCATGTGTAAATGCATTGCAAACATTTCCAGCAGTGAATGCAGAGATTCAAGGCGAGGAAATAGTATATAAAAATTATTATAATATTGGAGTGGCTGTTGGTACTGACAAAGGTTTGGTTGTGCCAGTAGTTAGAAGTGCAGATCAAATGTCATTTGCTGATATTGAAAAAGAAATTATTAATCTTGGTGGCAAGGCTAGGGATGGTCAATTATCTATTGAAGAACTTCAAGGTGGAACATTTACAATTACAAATGGCGGCATTTATGGCTCAATGTTATCAACACCAATTTTAAACCCGCCCCAGTCAGGTGTTTTAGGGATGCATAATATAGTCCAGAGACCAATTGTAATTAATGGAAAAATAGAAATTCGTCCAATGATGTATTTGGCTTTATCATACGATCATAGGATTATTGATGGCAAAGAAGCAGTTTCTTTTTTAGTACGTGTTAAAGAAATTTTAGAAGATCCAAGAAGATTATTTTTAAATTTATAATGGAAAATTTTGATGTAATTGTAATCGGTGGTGGTCCAGGCGGATATGTATGTGCAATTCGTGCGGCACAACTAGGACACAAAACAGCATGTATTGAGTCGAGAGGTTCTCTTGGTGGGACATGTTTGAATGTAGGATGCATACCTTCAAAATCATTACTTCATTCCGCAGAGATGTTTCATAAAGCTAATAAAGAATTTGATAAAATTGGAATTACGACTAATGGCTTATCTTTAGATGTATCTAAGATGATGAGTCATAAGTTGAAAACTGTAGACGGATTAACAAAAGGTATAGAGTTTTTGTTTAAAAAAAATAAAGTTACATACATTAAAGGACACGGTAGTTTTGCATCAAATAATACAGTAAATATAAAAAATTCAGACGGATCTGATAGCCAAGTAACAGGCAAACACATAATTATAGCTACAGGATCATCTGTAGCTACATTACCAAATATAAATATTGATGAAAAAGTTATAGTATCATCAACTGGTGCCTTAGCATTAGAAAAAGTCCCAAATAAAATGGTTGTGATTGGTGGTGGAGTTATTGGTCTTGAGCTTGGATCTGCATGGATGAAATTAGGTGCTGATGTAGAAGTTGTTGAGTATATGGATCATATTCTTCCAGGAATGGATAGGGAAGTTTCAGATAGCTTTCATAAAATTTTAAAAAGACAAGGAATGAAATTTAATCTTTCATCAAAAGTTAATAAAGTTAATAGTGATGGGTCAAAAGCCACTATAGAGTTTGAAAAAGATGGTTCAAATAATATTTTAGAGGCAGACGTGGTATTAGTTTGTGTTGGTCGAAAGGCTAATACAGACAGCCTTGGGCTAGAAAATGTAAATATTGAAAAAGATGAAAAAGGAAGAGTAAAGATTGATAAGCATTTTAAAACAAATGTTGAAAACGTATATGCAATTGGTGATGTTGTAGTTGGACCGATGTTAGCTCACAAAGCCGAGGAAGAAGGTATTGCTGTAGCTGAGATGATTTCAGGTAAATATGGACATGTAAATTATGATGTAATTCCTGGGGTAGTTTATACACATCCAGAAGTTGCTTCTGTTGGAAAAACTGAAGAGGAATTGAAACAAGTTTCAATTGAATACAAGGTAGGAAAATTTCCTTTTATGGCAAATTCAAAAGCTAAAGTTAATGATGAAGCTGATGGATTTGTAAAAATATTAGCTGATAAAAAAACTGATAAAGTTTTAGGTGTTCACATTGTAGGTCCTGATGCAGGAAATCTAATTGCTGAACTTGCATTAGCTATGGAGTTTGGTGCAAGCTCTGAAGATATTGCTAGAACGTGTCATGCGCATCCTACTTTAACAGAGGCTGTTAAGGAAGCTGCGTTAGCAGTAGATAAAAGACCAATCCATATGTAATTAACTAATCTTTTGATTAGTGCTATTCCAATCATCTAAAAAAATTTTCAATCCTTTATCAGTAAGTTCATGCTTATACATTTCATGAAATACTTTAGGAGGTATTGTTGCAATATCTGATCCAGCTTTTGCAACTTCTTTTACATGATCAACGTTTCTGATTGATGCAGATAAAATTTTTGTTTTTAAATCCTTATAATTATCAAATACTTTTCTAATATCTTGTATTAAACCAACTCCACTTTTTCCAATATCATCGAGACGTCCAATAAAAGGCGATACATATGTTGCCCCACTTTTGGCTGCCATTAATGCTTGAGTGACAGAAAAACATAAGGTTACATTTGTTTTAATTCCTTTTGCTGAAAGTTCTTTACAGGCTTTCAAACCCTCAAAAGTTAGTGGAAGTTTGATTACTATATTTTTTGCAATTTTTTTTAAAATTTTAGCTTCTTTAAGCATTCCTTCACAATCTACTGCAGTTACTTCTGCGCTTACAGGGCCTTTGATTTCGTTACATATTTCTTTTAAGATTGTTTTTATATTTTTATTTTGTTTTGCAATTAATGAAGGATTTGTTGTAATTCCATCCACTAATTTTGTTTTATTAATTTCTTTGATTTCTTTAATATCTGAAGAGTCTATGTATATTTTCATAAATAAAAATAAAAATTTCTAATTAACAAATTTATTATGCTAGTTGATGTTCTATTGCCATTAAATTTTGATCAAACCTTTACATATAAAATAGATCAAAAAGCAGAAGTTGGGAACATAGTATTAGTATCCTTTAAAAATAAGGAAATTATTGGCGTTATATGGAGCCTTAACTCTGAAAGTTTAAAAAAAGGGATTAAAATAAAAAAAATTATTAAAATTTTAGATCTTCCTACGTTTTCAATAAATAAAATTAACTTTATTAAACAAATGTCAAATTACAATCTTATTAAAAAAGGATTGGTTCTAAACTTATTTTTATACAAGAACGGGCTCAAAAGTTTTGAAAAAGGATTAAAAAAAATTAATGATTTTTCAGAGTTTAAACCAAAAATTAATTTAAATAAAAATTTAAATTCTGAGCAAGAAGATATTTTAAAAAATATTGAAAAAAAAATAGATTTTAAAAAATATTCAACAAATTTACTTCAAGGAATTCCAGGGTCGGGAAAAACTCATATTTATTTTGAAATTATCAAAAAAGCTCTAGAAGAAAATTATCAAGTTTTAGTTCTGCTTCCGGAAAAGGGTTTAAGTGAGCAAATTGCAAAAAGATTTAAAGATTTTTTTCAATATGAGCCTGCTATTTGGCATTCTGGAATAAAAGATAAAATTAAAAAAAAAATTTGGAAAGGTGTTTTTAAAAATGAAATTAAACTTATCCTTGGTGCTCGATCAGCATTATTCCTTCCTTTTCAAAATTTAAAGTTAATTATCATTGATGAAGAACATGACGCCTCATACAAACAAGAAGAAGGTATATCTTTCAATGCAAGAGATATGGCAATCTTGCAGGCTTCAATAGATCAATTTCCTACTTTTTTAGTTAGTGCAACTCCATCAGTTGAAACTTTTTATAATTCAAAAAATAAAAAATATAATTATTTTTCTTTAAAAAATCGCTTTAACCAATCTGAGTTGCCAGAGATTCAAACTATAAAATTAACTAAAGAAAATATATCTGAAAATAATTTTATTTCTGAATTGGTAGTTAAAGAAGTCAAAAATTATCTCAAAACTGGTGATCAAGTTTTGTTTTTTTTAAATCGAAGAGGTCACTCAACATTTGTTTTTTGCTACAAATGTATGAAAAGATTAGAATGTCCAAAATGTTCTGTTGGATTGGTTTATCATAAAAGAGATAATACTGCTCTATGTCATTATTGTAATTATTCAACTAAACTTGAAAGACAATGTAAGGATAATTCGAAATGTAACTTTAAGTTTTATGGTTTAGGGTTAGAAAAAGTATTTGAAGAAATAAAAAATAAATTCAAAGGTTATAATGCAGATATTCTTTCAAGTGATTTAACTGAATACAATATATTTTCAGATAAATTAAAAAATATCGAAGAAAATAAAACCAAAATAATTGTAGCAACGCAGATTGTCTCAAAAGGTTTTAATTTTAAACACTTGAATTGTATTGTGGCCGTAAATTGCGATAGCGCATTTCTTGGAAATGATATAAGGTCCTCAGAAAAAAATTATCAATTATTATATCAATTATCTGGAAGGGCGGGTCGTTTTAATAAAAAGTCCAAAATTTTTTTACAAACATTTGATGATAAAAATAATATTTTTGAGTCTTTAAAAAAATTTAATTCAGATAATTTTTATAAAAAAGAGATTGATTTTAGGAAATATTCTAATTTGCCTCCTTTTTATAAATTTATATCTATTGTTGTTTCGGGCAAAAATAGTTTTCACGTTCAAAAATATGCAGTTCAATTAAAACAAACTTTGCCCAAGAATGAATTCATTGAAATATACGGTCCAGTTTCAGCAGTGATTTCAAAAATAAAATCAGATTTTCGCTTTCGATTATTAATTAAATACAACCCTAAAGTTACCCCACAAGCGCAAATTAAAAAAAAACTTGAACTTGCTCAATTACCTAAGAATTTGAAACTACAAGTCGACGTAGATCCGTTAAATTTTGTTTAATTATGACATCTTGTCCACCAGATCTGGCTTGATATGGCTATTCCTCAATGGTAATTATCAGCCCAAAAAAGGGATAATTTTGACTCAAAATACACGTAATTTTGCAGATGCAGCTGGGCGATATGCACTATCCTTGTTTGAGATAAGTAGTGAAGAAAAAGTTTTAGATCAAATTGAGCAAAATCTAAAATTTATTGATATTGCTTTAAATCAGTCCAATGATTTTAAGAAGTTTGTGAAAAATCCAACATTAAAAAAAACTGATAGATTAAAAGTTATAGAGGAGCTTGGCAAAAAAAATAATTTTAACAATCTATTTGTAAATTTTTTAAAAATCTTAGTCGAGAAAAATCGTTTCTTTTTTTTAGAAAAAATTGTTAAAGATTTTAAAAATATTTTATCTGACTTCAGAGGCGAGTTAAATGCAATCGTTTCGATGCCAACTAAAATGTCAGATGCTCAAATTAAAGAAATTGAAAGTATGCTTAATAACGTTCTTAAAAAGAAAGTTAATCTAGATTTTAAATTTGATCCAAGTTTAATTTCTGGAGCCAAACTTCAAATAGGTAGCTTGATGGTGGATGATACTGCCAAAGCTAAATTTAACAAAATATTAAATAACTTGTAGGAGATAAAAATGGATATTAACCCTTCTGAAATAACAAAAGTAATAAAAGATCAGATAAAAAACTTTGGTAAAGACGCTGAAGTTTCTGAGGTTGGACAGGTGCTATCTGTAGGAGATGGTATCGCGAGAATTTATGGATTAGATAACGTTGAAGCTGGAGAAATGGTTGAGTTTTCTGAAGGAACAAAAGGTATGGCTCTTAACCTTGAAACAGATAACGTTGGTGTAGTTATTTTTGGAGATGACTCTCATATCAAAGAAGGAGATACCGTAAAAAGAACAGGTGAAATTGTTGACGTTCCTGTAGGAAAAGAATTGTTAGGAAGAGTTGTTGACGGCTTAGGAAATCCAATTGATGGAAAAGGTCCAATTAATTCAAAAGAGAAAAAAAGAGTTGAAGTTAAAGCACCAGGAATTATTCCAAGGAAATCAGTTAATGAGCCAATGCAAACAGGATTGAAAGCAATTGATAGTTTGATTCCAATTGGAAGAGGTCAAAGGGAATTAATTATTGGTGATAGACAAACTGGAAAAACTGCTATCGCAATTGATACTATTATTAATCAAAAAGAAATTAATAAATCAGATGACGAGTCCAAGAAATTATATTGCGTATATGTAGCAATTGGTCAAAAAAGATCGACAGTAGCACAAATCGTTAAGACGTTAGAAGATGCTGGTGCAATGGAGTATTCAATTGTTGTAGCCGCAACTGCTTCTGATCCTGCTCCACTACAATTCTTAGCTCCATATACTGGTTGTGCCATGGGTGAGTTTTTTAGAGATAACGGAATGCATGGTTTAATTGTTTATGACGATTTATCTAAACAGGCTGTAGCTTATAGACAAATGTCACTGTTATTAAGAAGACCTCCAGGAAGGGAAGCTTTCCCGGGGGATGTGTTTTATTTACACAGCAGATTGCTAGAACGAGCAGCGAAACTAAATGATGAAAACGGCGGTGGGTCTTTAACCGCATTACCAATCATTGAAACTCAAGCGAGTGACGTTTCTGCTTATATTCCTACAAATGTAATTTCAATTACAGATGGTCAAATTTTCTTAGAAACTGAATTATTTTTCCAAGGTGTTCGACCAGCAGTTAACGTAGGTATTTCAGTATCTAGGGTTGGTTCAGCTGCACAAATTAAAGCTATGAAACAAGTTGCGGGTACTATTAAGCTTGAGTTAGCACAATATCGAGAAATGGCGGCATTTGCTCAGTTTGGTTCTGATTTAGATGCATCGACTCAACAGCTTTTGAACAGAGGATCAAAATTAACTGAACTTCTTAAACAAGGTCAATACTCTCCTTTGAAAGTTGAAGAACAGGTTGTGTCAATTTTTGCTGGAGTTAAAGGTTTTCTGGATGATATTGATAATTCAAAAATTAAAGATTTTGAAGATCAACTACTAAGTTCAATTAAATCTCAAGCGCCTGATATTTTGAGCAATATTGTATCTTCTGGAAAATTAGACGAAGCTAATGAAGCTAAGTTAAAAGATTTCATTACAAACTTTAAAAAGGAATTTTTAAAATAAAAATGCCAAGTTTAAAGGATTTAAGAAATCGAATAACTAGCGTTAAATCTACGCAAAAAATTACCAAAGCTATGAAAATGGTTGCTGCTGCAAAGTTGAGAAAAGCACAAGAAAATGCTGAAAAAGGAAGAGCATACTCTGAAAAAATGAATCAGATTATTAACAATCTTAAAAGTTCAATAACTGATGCTTCATCTGCTCCCAAACTTCTTGCAGGTACAGGTAAGAGCGATGTTCACCTTTGTTTGGTGATGACAGCTGATAGAGGTTTATGTGGAGGATTTAATACTAATATAGTTAAAAAAGCGAGGGAGCATTTTAACCAAGTAATAAATTCTAATCAAAAATTAAAAATTATTACTGTTGGTTCAAAAGGTTCTGATCAACTTAGAAGAAACTTTAAAGATTATATAGTAGAAAAAATATCTTATAAAAATTTAAAGACTATCTCTGTTAATGAAGCTTCTGAGCTAACAAGCAAAATTATAACAATGTTTAATAATAATGAGTTTGATGTTTGTACGATTTTTTACAATAAGTTTAAATCGGTGATTTCTCAAGAGCCACAAGCTCAACAAATTATTCCAGTAGAAAGTTCAGATACAAAAGAAATAGAAGAAACTAATGATACTCAATATGAATTCGAACCAGATGAAAATGAAATTTTGGAGCATTTACTGCCTCAGAATATTACAACACAAATTTTTAAAGCATTTTTAGAAAATGCTGCTAGTGAGCAAGGATCCAGAATGTCTGCAATGGACAATGCAACACGTAATGCAGGCGATTTAATAGATAAACTAACAATTAACTATAACAGAAGTAGACAGGCCGTCATCACTAAAGAGCTGATTGAAATCATCTCTGGTGCGGAGTCATTATAAAAGGAGCTAAATATGCAAAATAAATTTGGAACAATCACTCAAGTTATTGGAGCGGTAGTTGACGTAAAGTTTGATGATCACTTACCTGAAATTAACTCAGCTTTAGAATGTGATAACAATGGCAATAGATTAGTTTTAGAAGTTGCCCAGCACTTAGGTGAGGGTACAGTTAGAACAATTTCAATGGATACAACAGAAGGTCTAAAAAGAGGCGATAAAGTTACTGATACTGGTGATGCAATCAAAGTCCCAGTAGGACCAGAAACATTAGGTAGAATTATAAATGTGATTGGTGAAGGTATTGATCAAAAAGGTGATGTAAAAACCAAAGAACAATGGCCAATTCATAGACAGGCTCCAGAATTTGTTGAGCAATCAACTGAAACGGAAGTATTAGTTACAGGCATTAAAGTGGTAGATCTTTTAGCTCCTTACGCAAAAGGTGGAAAGATTGGTTTATTTGGTGGTGCCGGTGTTGGAAAAACAGTCTTAATTATGGAGTTAATTAATAACGTTGCGAAAGCCCATGGTGGTTATTCTGTATTTGCTGGTGTCGGAGAAAGAACACGTGAAGGTAATGATTTATATCACGAGATGATCGAATCTGGCGTTATCAAAACAGATGGCCCTGGTTCTAAAGCTGCGTTAGTTTATGGACAAATGAATGAGCCTCCAGGAGCTAGAGCAAGAGTTGCTTTAACAGGATTAACAGTGGCAGAATATTTTAGAGACAAAGAAGGACAAGATGTTTTATTTTTCGTAGATAATATTTTTAGATTCACCCAAGCAGGATCTGAGGTGTCGGCATTATTAGGACGTATTCCATCTGCCGTTGGTTATCAACCAACTTTAGCTACAGATATGGGAAATCTACAAGAGAGAATTACAACAACAACTAAAGGATCAATTACTTCAGTTCAGGCTATTTACGTTCCTGCAGATGACTTAACTGACCCTGCGCCTGCAACATCATTTTCACACCTTGATGCAACTACAGTTCTTTCAAGGCAGATTGCAGAACTTGGAATTTATCCTGCTGTTGACCCGTTAGACTCAACATCTAGAATTCTTGATCCAAGAATAGTAGGTGATGAACATTATCGAGTAGCAAGGGAAGTTCAAAGAATTTTGCAAACTTATAAATCTTTACAAGATATTATTGCTATTTTGGGTATGGATGAATTATCAGAAGAAGATAAGCTTGTCGTAGCTAGAGCGAGAAAAATTCAAAGATTTTTATCTCAACCATTCTTTGTTGCTGAAGTATTTACAGGCTCACCTGGTAAACTTGTAGAACTGGATGCGACGATCAAAGGTTTTGACGCTATTTGTAAAGGTGAATACGATCATTTGCCAGAAGCAGCTTTTTATATGGTTGGAACTATTGAAGAGGCTATAGAAAAAGCAGAGAAGATGGCGAAAGAAGCAGCGTAAACCATGCAAGTTGATATTGTTACTCCAGAGAAAGTTCTTTTTTCTGAAAAAGATATTTCAATGGTTACAATACCAGGTATTGAAGGTCAGATGGGTATACTAGATGATCATTTACCAGTTGTAACCTTTTTGAAGCCTGGAGTAATAAATGTAGAAAAAAGTGAAAATAAATACTTTTTTACAACTGGCGGCGTAGTTGATTTCAAGAATAACTCTCTAAGTATACTTTGCCAAGAAGTGTTTGATGTTAAAGATTTTTCAGATGAACAAATCAATAACCTAAAAGAAAGAGCTAGCAAAAAATTAGAAGATATAAATTCTACTGATCATGATGTTTTTATCTCTAATGCATTGATTGATGAGTTAAATCTTCTTAAAACTAAATAGAAGTTCGAAATTCTTTAATTATAGATTCGTAAAGTTTTTTTTTAAAAGGCACTATTAGCCTTGGTAATTCATCTAGATCTACCCATTTCCATTCATTAAATTCAGGGTGCTTTTGATTGATATTAATTTCACTATCTGGTCCTAAAAATTTCATTAAAAACCATTTTTGCTTTTGACCTTTGTATTTACCTTTCCAAATTTTTCCCAAAAGATGATTTGGAAGATCATATATAAATTCTTGATTTGAACTTTGAACAATTCTTATTGATTGAATTCCAGTTTCTTCAAATAACTCTCTTTTAGCTGCAGTTTCAAAGTCCTCATTTCTATCAACACCTCCCTGAGGCATTTGCCACGCTTCTTGATTATCTATTCTTTTGCCGACAAAAATTTTTTTTTGATCATTAAAAATCATTATACCGACACCATTGCGATATGGTAAATCATTTAAATTTTTCATGAATCTTCTTTTAAAAGATTAATAGCGTATTTGAGCTGGTTATCTGTTTTTGTATTAATTTTAAAATTGTCTTTATTTCTTTTAACCGTAATGTCTGGTTCGACCCCTTTTTCATGTATAGACTCACCAGATGGCAAATAATATTTGGCTGTAGTAAGTCTTAGACCACCTCTATTTTTTAATGGAATAATTGATTGAACTGATCCTTTGCCAAAACTTTTTTCGCCTAATAAAATTGCTCTTTTATGATCTTTTAATGCACCTGAAACAATCTCAGATGCAGATGCGGATCCTTGATTAATAAGAACAATCAAAGGTTTTTTATTAATTTTGTCACCTTTTCTAGCATTATAAATTTTAATATCATTTTTATCTCTTCCTCTGGTAGATACTATTTCACCTCCATCAAGAAAAGTTTCTGTAATTTTAATTGCTTGAGATAGTAGTCCGCCCGGATTATTTCTAAGATCTAAAATATAACCATTTAGTTTTTTGTTGGGCAATTTATTTAACTGTTTTAACAACTGATTATGGCTTTGTTCATTAAAAGCACGTAATCTTATATAACCAACATTTTCCTTAACTTCTACAGTCACCTCTCTAATTTTTATAATGTCTCTTGTAATTTGAAATTTTAACTCATCTTCAACATCAACTCTTCGAACTGTAATTTCAATTTTTGTTCCAACTTTCCCTCTCATGAGTTTGACAGCATCTAACAGCGTCATCCCTTTTACTTGTTTATTATCTATTTTGACAATGAAATCACCTGCTTGTACACCTGCTTTATCAGCAGGCGTTCCTTCAATTGGGGTTATAATTTTTACAAGACCGGCTTCCATAGTAATTTCAATACCCAATCCACCAAACTCTCCTTTAGTATCATCATTCATATTTTTAAATGACTCTGGACTCATGTATGCGGAATAAGGATCAAGGGATTGAAGCATTCCATTTATCGCTGAATCAATAACTTCACTTTGATCCACTTCGTCGACGTATTCTTTTTTAAGTGTATTTAAAACATCACTAAATAAATCTAACTTTTCATAAAGTTTATCACTTGGATTGGCTTTTACAGGACCCCATAGCAGTATGCTAAAAGAAAAGACTAAAATATATTTTAAAAATAAATTCATTAACTTTTATGATAAGGGTGATTTGTTAATATTGTAGCACATCTATAGATTTGTTCACACAAAATAACTCTGGCTAAGGAATGTGGAAAGGTCATTTTGCCTAAAGAAATTTTTTCGTATTTTTCATAATTGTTAGAAAAACCTTCAGGTTTACCTATATAAAAATTTAATGATTCTATTCTATTGTTGTTTAGTGTTTTTATCATTCCAACTAAGTCCATAGTATTTATATTTTTGCCTTTCTCATCTAAAACTAAATTTTTAGTATTTTTACTATTATTTGTTTTATTTGGCTTATTCTTTATTTCTAAGTTTAGTATTCCACTTTTTTTTAATGAGAGGGTTCTTTTGATGTAGATATTACATAATTCATTTTCGAGCCCTTTGTTTAAACGGCCTTCACACAAGATGGAGATTTTCATTAAACAGTAATTTGCTGTTTTGGCAAAACATCTTCCCACATTTTTTCAAGATTATAAGAAGATCTTTTTTCTGGATGAAAAATATGAATAATAACTTCAATGGCATCAATTAGCTTCCAATCATTACTTTCTTGCCCTTCGATTCTGCAATTATCAATTCCATAGGACTTTAGTTTTTGTGCTGTTATTTCTGAAATAGCTTGAATATGCCTTGAAGATGTCCCGCTTGCTATAACCATATAGTCAGCAATTGAACTCTTATCTTTAAGGTCTATTATAACAATATCTTGAGCTTTGTTATCGTCTAAAATTTGGTGAACTTTATCTATAATTCTATTTTTCAAATTATTAATCTGTCTTTAATTTATATAATCTATTTTTAATATTTGATGAAGATATTTTTACACCTTTATCTTTTATATAAATCCATGCTTTTTTAGGGAAAATATCATTAGCTTTATAATTTTTTATTAAATATTTATGATTTTTTCTATAAAAAACCGTTTTTTTAATTTCTTTCAGATAACCTGGTCTGCTTATTATAACAAGAGTACTAGTATTTAGAATAGATGATAATTTTTTCCATTTATGTAAAAATTTAATATTATCTGAACCAATAAGAAAAAAAAATTTTTTATCTTTATATTTCTTTTTTAAAGTGTTTAATAATTGATAAGAATATTTTTTATCAAAATCATTTATTTTTATATTTTTAATTTTACTCGTTATTTTTTTAGATAAAATTTTTCTTTGCCTAAAATTATAAAAATATTTTTTTTTTACCAAAGGATTTTTTTTAGATACAGACCATATTAATTTATTAAGCTTTAATTTTTTTATAAATAATTTCGCTATGTGAAGATGTCCTTTATGAGGAGGGTCAAAAGATCCTCCAAAAATTCCTATTCTCTCTTTTTCCCTTTTATTCAAGGACGTATTTGACCTTTACCGTTAACTACATATTTGTAAGTAACAAGCTGTTCTAATCCTACTGGTCCTCTTGGATGCATTTTATTTGTAGAAATCCCTACTTCTGAGCCAAGACCAAATTCATATCCATCAGCAAATTGTGTAGAGGCATTTGTCATTACAATTGAGCTTTGAATTTGCTTAGAAAATTTAATTATGTTTTTTTCGTCATTAGAAATTATACATTCTGTATGGTTTGTTCCATATTTTTTTATGTGGTTGATTGCTTCATCAATATTATCAACAATTTTTACTGAAATTTTTGAATCCAAGTATTCTGTACTCCAGTCTTTTTCTTTTACCGGCAATGTAAATCTAAATATTTTTTTTATATTTTTATCACCAATAATTTTACAACCATGATTATTAAGTTTTTCTAAAATATGTTTAATATCATTTTTTTTAACGGACTTATGAATTAATAGAGTTTCAGCCGCACCACAAATACTTGTTCTACGTAACTTTGAATTAAATATAATTTTTTCTGCTTTTTTTAAATTATAAGATTTGTCCAGATATACATGACATAAACCTTCCAAATGTCCTATTGTAGGTACACTTGATAAGTCCAAAACTTTTTTAACTAGTCCTTTTCCTCCACGAGGAATTATGATGTCGATATAGGCAGACATTTGGGAAAGCATTAGATCTACTAATTTTCTATCTGTATTATTTACTAATTGTATACAATCTTGGTTAATCTTATTTTTTTTTAAACTAGTTCTAAATAAATTAGAAATTGCAATATTTGATCTAAAGGCCTCTTTGCCACCCCTTAAAATAGCAGCATTTCCTGATTTGAAACTCAATACTGATACGTCAGAAGTAACATTTGGCCTTGCTTCATAAATAACACCCAGCACACCTATTGGCATAGTTACTCGGTTTATAACTAATCCATTTGGCCTTTTCCATTTGGCTAATATTTTATTTGTTGGGTCTTTAAATGATATAACTTCTTCAATTGAAGCTAGGATAGATTTGATTCTATCTAAATTTAACATGCTCCTGTCTATTAAATTATCCTTAAGCTTATTTTTTTTGCTATTAATAATATCAATTTTATTTGCATTTAGAATTTGCTTAGTATTATTTTTAATTTCAGAGTAAAAAGTTTTCAGTACAGCATTTTTTTTCTTATCATTAATATTAGATAACTCTTCCGAAGCTTTTTTTGCTTTTCTTCCTAATGTTTGAATATATTTTAATTTACTCATTTATTTAGCACCATATTATCAATATGTATCACTTCACCTCTAGAAGTGTATCCTAAAATATTTTTAATATTTTCACTTTTCACTCCTTTGATTTTTAATATTTCTTCACTTGAGTAAGAAACAACGCCTGTTCCAATTTTTTTCTTAGATTTATTAATGATTAATACTGTGTCACCTCTATAAAATTTTCCATTTACATCAGTGATTCCTACTGGCAATAAACTTTTACCTTTTTTAATAGCGTTAATTGCTCCAGTGTCAGCTGTAATGGATCCTTTATTTTTTAAACTACTTAATATCCATTTTTTTTTGGCATTATACTTATTAGTAAGTGGTGTAAAAATTGTATAAAATTTATTTTTTTCTAATTTTTGAATAGGATTATTTACCGTACCACGGGTTAATATCATTTTACATCCAGCATTCATGCAAATTTTAGCAGCATCAATTTTTGTAATCATACCGCCGGATCCGTAGTCACTGATACTTTTAGTTGCGCTTTTTATAATATTATTAGTAATTTTTTTTACCTCTCTAATATGTTTTGCATTTTTAAACTTTCTTGGATCTTTGGTGTAAAGTCCATCAATGTCAGAGAGCATAATAAGTGTATCAGCAGACGATATTTGAGCTACACGAGCAGCTAATCGATCATTATCTCCGTATCTTATTTCATTTGTAGCCGTCGTATCGTTTTCATTTACAATTGGAATACTTTTAAACTTAAATATATTTTCGATTGTATCTTTGGCATTCAGTGCCCTTCTTCTGTCCTCTGTGTCTTCAAGAGTTAATAAAATTTGAGCAATTTTTATTTTTTTTTTAGATAAAGAATTTTTAAAAAGATTGATCAACTCAATTTGACCGATAGCTGAAACAGCTTGAAATTCTTTAAGTTTTAAATTTTTCCTATTTATTTTAAGATATTTACATCCTAAAGCAATTGCCCCACTAGTTACAATAATTACATCAATTTTTTTTTTATAGAGATTGGCTATATCTTCTGAAAGTTTATTAACCCAATTTTTATTGATTTTGTTATTTTTAATCAAAAGAGAAGACCCAATTTTAATTACTACTCTTTTTGTTTTATTTAATATCATTTTAATGCTCTTAATAATTCTTTAATATTGTTTTTTTGTAAAATTGAAATTTGAAAAAAATCTTTTTTAAAAGATTTTTTAAACTCCTCAACTTTCTTTTTAATTTCCTCGTCTTCCAGTAAATCTAGTTTATTTAGTGCCACAATTTCTCTTTTGTTAATAAGCTCTGGACTATATTTCTCAAGTTCATTTCTTATAATTTTATACCGATCAAATAAATTGTCTTCATTTGCATCAATTAAATGTAATATACTTTTGCATCTTTCTATATGTTTAAGAAATTTGTCTCCAAGACCAACGCCTTGATGTGCACCCTCAATCAATCCAGGTATATCAGCAACAACAATTTCTTTTTCATCAATACTTAAAACACCCAAGTTGGGGTTTAAAGTTGTAAATGGATAATCTGCAATTTTTGGTTTTGCTCTAGTCGTTAAAGATAAAAAACTCGATTTCCCTGAGTTTGGAAAACCGACAAGACCGATGTCAGCTATAATTTTTAACTCCAACCATATTTCAAACTCTTCTCCCAGAGATCCATTTGTAGTTTTTCTTGGTGCTTGGTTGGTAGAGCTTTTGAATCTTGTATTACCCAAACCTCCTTTACCGCCAGTTGCAATTTTTATTTTTTCTCCTTCAGTAACAAGATCGTGCAAAAGTGTTTTTTTATCTTCGGCATAAACTTGTGTTCCAACTGGTACTTTTAAAATTAAATCATCCCCAGATGCACCTGTTTTATTACTACCTTTTCCGTTCTCTCCTCTCTGTGCTTTAAAGTGTTGAATGTATCTATAGTCAATTAAAGTATTTAGACCATTTACTGCTTCTAGAATTACAGATCCACCATTTCCTCCATCACCACCGTTTGGACCTCCAAATTCAATAAATTTTTCTCTACGGAAACTGCAACATCCATTTCCACCATCTCCAGCTTTAACAGTAATTTTAGCTTGATCTAAAAACTTCATAATAAAATATTAAATTAATTTAAGACTAATGTCTTAATATGATTTAGTGGGGAACTACAGAAATGAAAGTTTTGCCAAATTTTTTCTTTTGAAACTTCACAGTCCCTTCAATTTTAGAAAAAATAGTATGATCTCTTCCCATACCTACATTTTGACCTGGGTACATTTTAGTACCTCTTTGTCTATATATAATATTTCCTGGAATAACTTTTTGGCCACCATATTTTTTTACGCCAAGTCTACGACCTTCACTGTCTCTGCCGTTTTTCGATGAACCACCAGCTTTTTTAGTTGCCATAATTATTTATACCACTACGCACTTTTTTTAGTAGTAGTTTTATCCTTTTTTACTTCAGTTTTTTTTGCTTCAGACAAAAGTTTTCCACCTTTACCAAAGATTTTTGTAATTTGTACAACGCTCATTTTTTGTCTATGACCATTTTTTCGTCTTGAGTTATGCCTTCTTCTTTTCTTGAAAATTAATACTGTCTTATTTTTTGTCTGCTTTACAATTTTTCCTTCAACTTTTGCACCTTCAATTAGAGGAGATCCTAATTCCATATCTTGGTTATTATTAATCAAGAGCACTTCTTTGAACTCTATAGATTTGCCCTCTTCTTGAGGAAGTTTTTCTATTCTTAACTTGTCATTGGCGCTCACTTTGTATTGTTTGCCACCTGTGTTGATTACTGCAAAAGTCATATTTTTAATTTGGCGCAATATAGCCACCACTGTTATTATGTCAAGAAAACAGGGGATACTTAATTAAAAATTATCCTTTAATTCTCTTAGTTTTTTAAAGACCATTTGAGGTTCTGATCCTTTTAAACCAAGTTTTTCAATTATTGTATTTTCATCACATCTAAAAAAAATATTATTCTTTTTTTCATCAGAAATTGTAGTTGGTATTGTTGGCAATCCTTTTTGTCTGAGTTCTCTAACCTCATCTCCTCTCTTTTTTAAATTATGATTATCAGCATCATATGCTAAGCAAAATTTTAAATTGCTTTCCGTGTATTCATGACCGCAGTATATTTTTGTATCTTCAGGGAGAGATTTTATTTTCATAACTGATTTATACATTTGTTCAGGTGTACCTTCAAAAATTTTTCCACATCCAAGAGAAAAAACTACATCTCCCACAAAAGCTAATTTATTTTTTTTAAAAAAATAAAAGATATGTCCGCTAGTATGTCCTGGTGCAAAATTTAATTCAATTTCTTCATCTTCAAAATTAAATATTTCTTTATCTTTAATTTGAATATCGATACCTGGAATCCTGCCAGAGTCATTTTTAAAACCAATTATTTTACAATTATATTTTTCTTTTAATTCATGATTGCCACCAACATGATCAGCATGGTGATGAGTAATTAAAATATACTCTAATTTTAACCTAAGTTTTTCTATTGAATTTATGACTGGCTCAGCTTCAGCTGGATCTACCACAATAGCTTTTTTTGTTATAGGATTAGAAATAATATAAGAATAGTTATCTGATAGACAATGAACTAAATTTACCTGCAATAAACTCATAATGTATTTAGATATTTTAAATTATCAGAAATTTTATGTTAGTGCTATTGGAAAGTTTTTAGCTCATCGTATTGAAAACCAATTAAAAAAATATTGTTACCTATATGACAACCAGAATATTGGATGTTTTGGTTATGCTCATCCTTATTTAAGTTTTTTAAAAGAATACAATCTTTCAATTTCTTACTGTTATTCTAAAAGAATGGGTATATCTGATGAGGCTGTAATCAAAGGTAAAAAAATTTTAATTGATGAAGAAAGAATACCTTTTCAAGATTCTTTTTTTGATCATGCTTTTTTAATTCATTATTTAGAAAATAATCATAATATTAAATTGAGTCTTAGAGAAATATGGAGATCATTATCTCCAGAAGGTAAATTATATATTATTATACCAAATAAAAAATCATCTTGGTATTTATCTGATAAAAGCCCTTTTTCTTCTGGTAATGGATTTTCAAAAAAACAGATTAGCCAATTATTAGAGGAAAGTTTTTTTGACATACAATCAATCGAACGATTAATTTATTTTCCAAACTTAAATATTAAATTTATTAATCATGATTTAATTGAAAAATTTGGCTCGATTTTATTTAAATACTTTAATGGTGTTTATTTTTGTGTTGTTAAAAAAAGAATTTACGCAAATATAAAAAGACAAGATTTAATTAAGTCAAGCTTGGTTAAAAAAGTGATAAAAAAAATATAATCTATTTACTTACAACAAATACACCCAATTCTGAGACTAAATTTTTAATCTCTAAATTATTTGATGTAATATCACTGATTTTATTTGAAGAAATTGAAATTGATTTAATTACATTGATATTATCTAACGAACACAAATTATAAAAATCTTTGATTGAACTCATATGTAAATTTGGAGTGTCATACCAAGAATGTGGTAGTGTTTTTGTAACTGGCATTGTCCCTGTTACCAATAAATTTAATCTCACTTTCCAATAACCAAAATTTGGTATCGTAATTATTGCTTGTTTAGCAATTCTTAGTAATTCATTTAAAACTTTTCTTGGTTCATAAAACTGCTGAATTGCTTGGTTTAATATTGCTATATCAAATGATTGATTTGGATAGTTAACTAAGTCTTTTTCAGCATCACCCTCAACAACTGCAAGTCCTTTAGCTAGGCATTCTTGAACATTTTTTTGATTGATCTCCAAACCTCTTCCGTCAATTCTTTTATTTTTTTTTAGATAAAGTAATAAGTTACCATCGCCACAGCCTACATCGAGCACCTTAGAGTTTATATCAATTAATCCTGCTAGAACATCATCTTGAATTTTCATTTTTAAAGTCCTCATATGTAGAGTCTAGAAAACCTTTTAAGGTTTGGAAAAACTCTGGTTCATTAACTAAAAAAGAGTCATGACCATTATTTGTAACAATATTTACAAAACTAACTTGTGCACCTATAGAATTGAGAGCAATGACTATTTTTTTACTTTCTTCAGTTGTGTAAAGCCAGTCAGTTGAAAATGAAATAATACAAAATTTTACATTAGTATTTTTGAAAGCTTTTGATAAATCGCCATTATTTAATTTATATAGATCAAAATAATCCATAGCTCTTGTAATATATAAATAAGAATTAGCATCAAAACGATCTACAAATGCATATCCTTGATATTTTAAATAGCTTTCAACTTGAAAGTCAGCATCAAATGAGAAGTTCAAACCGTCTCCTTCTTGCAGTTTTCTTCCAAATCTACTTTGAAGCCCTTGCTCAGATAAATAACTAATATGACCAGCCATTCTTGCAACAGCAAGTCCATTTCTAGGAACTTTTCCTGATAAGAAATAATTTCCAGAGTCCCAATTAGGATCCGCCATAATAGCTTGTCGCGCTAATTCATTAAAAGCTATATTTTGAGCAGAGTGACTTGCTGCACATGCAATTGGTACTGAAGAAAAAGTTCTTTCAGGATACAATGAGCAAAATTGCAAAGCCTGCATACCGCCCATTGATCCACCTAAAACTGATAAAGTTTTTTTTATTCCTAAAAAATCTAATAGGTGAGTTTGTGCACTTACCATGTCTTTGATTGTAATTACTGGAAAATCCAGACCATAAGGTTTATTTGTTTTCGGATTAATTTCTTTTGGACCTGTGCTGCCCATACAGCCACCTAGGACATTGGCACATATTACAAAATATTTATCGGTATCTATTGGTAATCCAGAGCCTACAACTTGATTCCACCATCCCTCTCGACCAGTCACATTATTTATACCAGTTACAAATTGATCTCCTGATAGAGCGTGAAAAACTAAAATCGCATTTGATTTAGTTTCATCTAAGTTACCATATGTCTCATAGGCAATATCAAATTTTTCTAAAGTTTCACCACAATCTAATTTAAGAGGTGCATTTATGGTAATTTTTTTAACTTTACTGTAATCAATATTCATTTTTAAAAATCGCTTAGCGATTTCCTCTTTAGCTGTTTGTTATCGCCCGCAATTCGGTAAATCGGCGGTGCCGTTTTGTACTAAAAGGCTGATTCTTTGTCAAACTATCAACTTCTTTTGATTGTATTCTAGAAGTGTTGTAAGTACTTGAAAAATGACTTTACCAAAGCCAAAAACTGTAAATGTAGATTTGTATATTGGTGGACTATCAAATATCCAAAATGTTTCAAATCCAGTTAAATTATCTGCGAATGAGTCTGCTCTTGGTCCTTCGCCCAAGGTTCTAGAGATATTTAAGAGTGGTTTTAATTTAAAAAAATATCCTGATGGCAAAAGTAGCAAATTAAAAGAAACAATTGCTAAAAAATTCTCTATAAATGAAGATCAAATTCTAATTGGCTCAGGTTCTGATGAAATTATAAGTTTAATATGCCAATCATTTTTGAATAAAGATGATGAAGTAATTATGTCCGAAGACTCATTTTTAATGTACAGAATTTACTCGCAATTAAATGGTGCAGTAGTCAGGTTTGCAAAAAATGAAAATAATAAATTTTCTGTTAGCGAAGCTTTAAAGTTAGTAACAAATAAAACAAAAATAGTTTTCATTGCAAATCCTAACAATCCATCTGGAACGTATATTAATTCTGATGAGCTTATGAAATTAAGAAAAAATTTGCCAGAAAATATTTTACTGATGGTTGATGATGCATATGCAGAATTTGTAACCAAAAATGATTATAAAAGTGGTTTAGATATTTTTAAAAATTCCAAAAATACAGTTGTTTCTAGAACTTTTTCTAAAATTTTTGGATTAGCTAATCTAAGATTAGGATGGGGTTATGGTTCCAAAGAAATTATAGAAGCTGCAAACTTATTTCGACCTCCTTTTAATATATCTGGTATAGCTGAAAAAGCTGGATGTGCTGCAATTTTAGATGATGAATGGATTAAAAAAAATGTCGAACATAATGAGAAATGGTCAAAAATTATTTTTGAAAAAATTTCCTCAAAAAACATTATAACAAATGATCCTGTAGCAAATTTTTTCTTATTAAATTTTGATAATGCTAAACTTAACTCAGAACAAGCTTTTGATATATTTATAAATAATAAAATCTTACTAAGAAAAATGAATACTTATGGTATAAAAAATTCATTAAGAGTTACTATTGGTACCGATGAGGAAAATAAAACTTTTTTAGATATTTTGGATAAAAATTTTTAATGAATAATATTACAATAATTGGAATTGGTTTAATTGGCTCTTCTCTTGCTAGAGCAATCAGGCACAATTATTCAAAAGTTTTGATTAACTGTATTGATGTGTCAGAGGATAATCTTAAAAAAAGTAAAAGTTTATCTTTGGCAGATAGTTATAATACTAAAATTAATAAAGACGTTGAGAAATCAGAATTTATTTTTATTTGTACACCAATAAGTGCTTACAAAAATATTTTTAATGATCTTTCAAAACTTAATTTAGATCAAACAATTATAACAGATGTTGGATCATCTAAGGTTGAGGTTATAAAGCTAGCGAATGAATTTCTAAAGAATAAAGTTTTTGTGCCAGGTCATCCGATTGCAGGAACTGAAAAAAGTGGTCCGGAAAATGGATTTAAAGATTTGTTTAAAAACAAATGGTTTATTTCTAATACTTGTGAACTTTGTGACGAAACACACATAAAAAAAATTAATGATATTTGGAAAAATTTAGGATCAAAAATAGAAACAATGAATTCTAAAGATCATGATTCTATTATGGCCATAACAAGTCATATACCTCATTTGATAGCATATAACATTGTAGGTACTGCAAGTGAATTAGAAGATGACATTAAGTCTGAAGTTATAAAATTTAGTGCCAGTGGGTTCAGGGACTTTACTAGAATTGCGTCTTCAGACCCTACTATGTGGAGAGATATTATGTTGAGCAATAAAACAGAAATTATCTCATTGTTAGAAAAGTTTAATAGTGATTTATCTAAAATCTTAGATGCAATTAAAAATAATGATGGAAAGTTTTTATTTGAAAAATTTAAAAAAACAAAAGAAATAAGAGAAAAAATTATTGAAGCAGGTTTAGATAAAAATTAATTATAAAAAGATTCTTCAAGTTTTTTCAAAAACTCTTCTCCTGTCAGATTTGGTTCAATAATATCTTTAAAGATAAAATTAATTTCTCCAGGATATTTTAAAAAATTTTTTTTTGGCCAAACCTTACCAGTATCTAGTTTAATTGGCAGACAGGCTATATTTAAGTTTTCATATATTCTTCTAGCGCCCTTTTTAAGTGGAACATTTTCATTGTAAGGTACTCGAGTTCCTTGAGGAAAAATGATTAACGTTTTTCCATTAGAAATATTTTGCATGATTTGGTCTGAAAAATTTAAGTTATTTTTAGTAGTTTTCCCACGATCAATTGGAATACAATTTAGTTTTTTTAAGCACCAACCAAACACTGGAATACTCATTAATTCTTTTTTAAGAACAAAAAAATTGTTCGGTACTATGTAATTATATACAAAAGTTTCAAACATTGATTGATGTGCAGAAGCAATAAAAAATTTATGTTCAGTTTTTAGTTTTTCAGATCCTATAATATTTACTTTAGTATTTAGTAAAATCTTACACAAAAAAATAAAATACCAGCCTAATAATGAACTTAATTTCCTCAAAAAAGATGATGGTAAAATTAAAAGCGGTATTGCAATTAAACAACAAGTAATAATTCCTAGATATAAAAATATATTAAATATTAAAGATCTAAAAAAAATCACTTTAGATTATATTTTCAATTTTCTGTCTTTTTCTTACAGACTTTAATTTCTTTTTATCTACAATAATTTCTTCTATTAAAGGTCGCATATTATAATTAGAACTTAAAGTTCTTCCGTATGCACCGCAGTTTGTAATGCATACTAAGTCTCCTTCTTTCAGAATTGAATAGTTTTTATAAATTCCAAAAGTATCACTACTTTCACAAATAGGGCCCACAAATTCAATTTTTTTATTGAATTTTTTAGAATTTTTTTCAATTGGTAAAATTTCATGAAAGGCTTCATAGATAGCAGATCTTGCCATATCATTCATTCCTGTATCTATAATAATAAAATACTTTTCTCTTGTTTTTTTTACATAAATAACTTTTGAGATTATTATTCCAGCATTTCCCGTTAAGAATCTTCCTATCTCAAAAATTATTTTAATTTTTTGTTTATTATAAAACTTTGCAACCTCTTTTCCGAATTTTTTAAAATCAAAATTTTTATCATCTTTATAATAAGGAATTCCCATTCCTCCACCTAAATCTACATAATCAACTTCATGATTAGTTTTTCTTAATTTTAATAAAAGTTTAGATATTAATTTCAAAACTTTTTTATAAGCACCTATATCTTTAATTTGACTTCCAATATGAACACTTAATAAGTGGATTTTGATATTTTTGAGATTTTTTTTTGAATTTAAAATTTGAAAAAAATCACTGACACTTACTCCAAATTTGTTAACCTTGGTTCCTGTTGCTATTTTTTTGTTTGTTTTAGCCTTTACGTTGGGATTAATTCTAATACCTATTTTAACGATTTTATTTAATTTTTTTGAAATTTTATTTATTGAAAGAATCTCACTTTCTGACTCAGCATTAATTGACAATATTCCCTTTTGAATAGCAAATTTTATTTCATCCTCAGTTTTGCCGACTCCAGAAAATACTATTTTTTTTGGACTAATTCCCGCTTTTAGTGCCAATTTTAATTCCCCAGCAGATACAACGTCTGCTCCAACATTATTTTTTTTTAATTCTCTTATTACTTGGATATTTGAATTAGCTTTAACAGCGTAGCAAATTAGTGGATTACTTTTCTTTAAAGATGATTGAACTAACTTAATATTTTTTTTTATCTGGTCTGCTGAATAAATATAAAATGGAGTTTTATATTTTTTTACAATTTTTTTTAAATCAAAATTATTTATAAAAAGCTTTTTATTTTTCGTCTTTAAGTAATCCATTTAGATTTAGGATTGTTTTAAAATTAAATTAGTTTTCTCTTGGTAAACAGGCGGTCCCTTTTTTCCACACGAAGTAAACATAAATGATAAAATTAATACTAAGAGAGATATTTTTTTCATTTAAATTCCTTTTTTAATTTCTTTAACATTTTAACTACATTTTTTATTGAAGTTCCACCATAAGAGGTTTTGGAATTAACAGAATTTTCAATTTTTAAAGCTTTTATCACATCAGGTTTGATTAATTTGTCAATTTTCTTAATTTCAGAGAAGCTTAATTCATTTAAAGATAAATTTTTCTTTTCTGCGATATTAACTAATTTTGCAGATTTTTTATGCGCCTCTCTAAAACTTAAACCTTTTTTTACGAGATAGTCTGCAAAATCCGTAGCAGTTGTGTAGCCATAATTTGCAAATTTTTTCATAATTGCTTTGTTGGGAGATATACTTTCTACCAACTCTTTTGCTATTTTAAGATTTAAATTTAATATTTTAAAAGTTTCAAATACCGGCTTCTTATCTTCTTGCATATCTTTGAAGTAAGACAAAGGTAATCCTTTCATTGTAACTAATAGAGAGTTTAAGTTTCCATATATAGCGCCAGATTTACCTCTTAATAGTTCGGCGCCATCCGGGTTTTTTTTCTGAGGCATGATTGATGAACCTGTAAGCATTTTATCGTTAATATTAATCATATTGACAATATCTGAGTTCCATAAAATAATTTCTTCAGCAAGTCTTGATAAGTGCATGGAGCAAAGACTTGATACAAATAAAAATTCTATCGCATAATCTCTATCAGACACTCCATCTATTGAATTATCAGTTGGTTTTAAAAATCCTAATTGTTTTGAAGTATAAAATCTGTCGATTGCGAAACCTGTTCCTGCTAGTGCAGCAGATCCTAAAGGATTCTCAGATGTATTTTTGATCACATTTGTGAATTTTTTATGATCTCTTTTGAACATTTCAATATATGCCAATAGATAATGGGAAAATAAAACTGGTTGAGCATTTTTTAAATGTGTAAAGCCAGGCATAATCACATTTTTATTTTTTTCAGCTAATTTTATTAATGCTTTAATTAATTTTTTAATTTCTATGTTTAAATTTTGTGAGGCATCAATGACCCATAATTTAAAGTCTGTAGTAACCTGGTCATTTCTTGATCTTGCTATATGTAAAAATCCTGCGTTCGGTCCAATAATTTCAAAAAGCCTTTTTTCAATGTTCAAATGGATATCCTCATTTGATTGTGAAAATTTAAACTTTTTTGATTGAATTTCTTTTCTAATTTTTTCAAGTCCATTTACAATTTTTTTAGAGATATCTGATTTGATAATTTTTTGTTTTGCTAGCATTTTACAATGAGCAATAGAACCATTGATATCTTGTTGATATAATTCTTTATCGACATCTATTGATGCATTTATTTTAGTTAAAAGTTCTGAAGGTTTAGATTTCATTCTTGTACCCCAAACTTTATTTGTTTTAGTTTTGCCCATATTAATTTAATATTAATTTATGTTTCGCAATTTTATATTATTTTTATTTATATTTTTTATTCATAATACTAATAGTGGATATTCACAACCCAATATAAGTAAATCGTTTACCAACATAATACTTCAAACAAATCCAAAATTACTACCGAACATCGAGGTTAAAAACAAAGATGGTAAAACAATCATTTTTAATGATTTTTCCTCAAAATTAACTCTAATTAATTTCTGGGCGACATGGTGTGCTCCTTGCAAAAAAGAACTTCCAAAGCTAGATCGTTTATATGGCCAAACATCTCGAGATCAGTTAAAGATAATTTTAATTAATATAGAAAAAAAGAAATTTGAGGATATTCAAAGTTTTTTAGATAATCTTTCAATTAAAAATTTAACAAGTTATTTTGATAATGATTTAAAGTTAACTAGAGAGTTTGGATTAAGAGGTATACCAATAACATTAATTGTAAATTCAGACAAAAAAGAAGTTGCAAGAGTTATAGGCGATATTGACTTTACAGATCCAAAATTTATTGAATGGGTTAAGTCTTATTAGTTATTTGCCCGTTACATATGCTAAAGACATTAAAATCACTATGGCACAAAATTGAAGCATTATTCTCATTTGCATTAATTTGTTACTCTTTCTCTTGCTATCTAAATCACCGCCTTTAAAAAACGTTTTTAACCCTCTGATAAGAACTACAGCTACTGATATCATAGCTAAAATAGCAATAAATTTTAATGTATTTTCTGACATTGGTTTGTCTCTAGCATAAAAAAGTATTAAAGATAACAAAAAATGTCTCTTAAATATTTAGAATTAAAAAATACATCAGAGAATTGCAGTAAATTAATTTTCATTTTACATGGGTATGGAGCAGATTCTAATGATTTGTTTTCAATTGCCACATATTGGCAAAGATTTTTGCCAGATGCTTTTTTTTGCGTTCCAAACGCTCCAAATTCATGTCAAGTTAACCCAGCTGGATTTGAGTGGTTTGATTTGATGCAAACAGATAACGATAAAATTACTCAAGAAAGTTTAGTTTCTTTAGAAAAACTTCAAGAAATAATTGATCAAAAATTAGATGATCTTAAAATAGAGCATAACAAATTAATTCTAGTTGGTTTTTCCCAAGGAACTATGATGAGCATCCAGTATGCAATAAGACAGAAGAAAAAAATTGCTGGTGTGCTAGGATATTCAGGCAAGATTTATAATTACGAATTATTAGAAAAAGAACTAATTTCTAAACCTAGAATGAGATTTTTGCATGGCAATATTGATGAAATAGTTCCAATAGATGAAATGTATAAATCAGTTGAATTTTTGAAAAAAAAAGATTTCGAAGTTGATTGTAAAGCTTATGAGGGCTTAGGACATTCTATATCGCCCGACGGTTTGAGTGATGGACTAGACTTTATAAAAAACTTAACTTCATAAAAGTTTAACTTGCGATTAGTTATAAATATATGTAATTTTTAAATATGATTGCATCATCAAGTGAATATTTGCCGCTTGAAAAATGTCCGGCGCTTGTTTTAAATGCCGATTATAGACCTTTAAGTTATTATCCCTTATCATTATGGAGTTGGCAGGATGCAGTTAGAGATGTTTTTTTGGACAGAGTAAATATTGTATCAACATACGATAGAGAGATAAGAAGCCCATCTTTTTCTATGAAGTTACCCAGCGTAATTTCATTGAAACATTTTGTAAAACCATCAGAGTTTCCCAATTTTACAAGATTTAATGTTTTTTTAAGAGATAAATTTACTTGCTTGTATTGCGGTGATAAAAAAAATTTAACTTTTGATCATGTTGTTCCAAAATCTTTAGGAGGTTTGACGACTTGGGAAAATGTAGCAACAGCATGCTCCCCATGCAATGTAAGAAAAGGTGGTAAAATGCCTAAAGCATGTGGAATGATTCCATCAGTACAACCTTATAAACCAACAGAAGAGCAACTTCATCGAAATGGAAGACACTTTCCTCCGAATTTTTTACATGAAAGTTGGTTGGATTATCTTTATTGGGATGTTAAGCTTGAACCTTAATTAAATTCTCTTTGCAACTTCAATAGCAAGTTTAGATCCTGTTTTTATCGCAAAGTCTAAGATACCATACGCTCCTTTTTTAGTCGCACCTTCTTCATAAGCAATATCACGATGTTCTAGTTCTTCTTGTCTGAATTTTTTTATTTTTTTTAATAATTCTTTCTCTTCAGTTTTTTCAGATTCCAAATGTTCAATTTGAGATAGATAATGTTTATCTATTACTTCTTCCACCGAAGCTGTACAAAGCATTGTAGCTTTTTTTCCCATTAGTCCCGTAACAAAACCTAAGCTTACGCCAAGCAAATCCCATAACGGTATTAACAATGTAGGTCTAACTTTTCTTTCAGCAAGTTGTTGCTCAAAATACTTTAAATGCTCTTTTTCATGCTCTTTCATTTCAGCAATTTTACTTTCCATTTCTGGATCTGATTTTAAAAGTTGTAATGCCAAAAGTTGTCCATCATAAATATTGACTGCCCCGCGTTCTCCAGCGTGATCTACTCTTATAATTTCTTCAATTTTTCTGTCTTTGTTCATTTCTAAAAATATAAATACATATTACCAAAAAAGATAAATTTGTTAACAAGTTTAGTGTTGAAAGCGATAATCCAAATAATCTAAAAGTTACTTTAGAGCAGCCAGACATACCCTGTTTTTCTAATTGCTTCAAAAGATCGCTTGTATTATTAGTATTTTTCTTAATAGAGCAAACTTCTGTTTCAGAAAAAATTTTTTGTTCAATACCGACGTGATAAAATGAGACCAGTATGTTTATAGAAATTGATAAAATTAAAATATAAAGAAATTTAAAAAATTTAATTTTGTCAAAAATTAAAAAAGTTAAAATAATTAAATTTAAAAAATAAGGAATCCTTTGATATTTGCAGAGATTGCAAGCATAAACACCCATGCCATACTCGATGTAATAAACTGTTGAAAGTATTAAAATGTTTATAACAAATAAAATTTTATACGTTTTACCAATACTAAACATTAATTAATAAAAGATTCATAATTATTATAAATTAGATAGGCAATATAAAATCCGATCAATAAAAGCCCTGTAATTAAAATCATTATTTTTCCTGAAAACTTTTGAATATATGGAAGTATCTTATGTCCAAAAAAACTAAGCAATCCTGCTAAAATAAAAAATCTTGAACCACGCGTTAAAGTAGCCACTAAAATAAATATAAAAAAATTAAAATGAATTAACCCGCTTGAAATTGTTAAAAGTTTAAAAGGAACAGGCGTAAATCCTGCAATTGCTAACAAAATAATCCAGGCCCAGAACCCTTTACCAACTTGAACTTGATCCTTGAAACTTTTGAAACCTTCAAACCCGTAAAATTCAAAAATATGGATACCTATTTCTTGGTAAAAAAAATAGCCAATTGCATATCCAATAATACCTCCAACCACAGATGATATCGTGGCAATAGTTGCAATTTGCAACCATCTTTTTTTTTGAGCCAAAGTCATTGGTATAATCATGACATCTGGAGGTATTGGAAAAAAAATAGACTCAATTATGCATACAAAAGACAAAAAGAATCTTGCACTTTTATGGGCTGCAAGAGCTACAGTTTTATTAAACAAGTCTTTAAACATAAATTATAAGAATTATAATAATGTATATATGAAATTTAAAAAAGCAGTACAAAAACCTTTTTTAATCGTAAAACAAAAAATAGGGCGAATGGCGGAATTGGTAGACGCAGCGGACTCAAAATCCGCCGGGAAACCTTAAGGGTTCGACTCCCTTTTCGCCCACCATATGGAATTTAAAAAATTAAATAATCTATTTGAGTTATACCAAATACAAAGTGAAAGGTTTTCCAATTTAGATTTTTTACATTCAATTGATAGAAATAAAAAAGTAGATGCATTAAAATGGTCTGATGTATCCAAAAAGATAGAAATATTTTCAACTTTCTTAAATATCCAGGGAGTCAAGAAAGGAGATAGGGTAATGTTGGTCTCAGAGGGTCGACCAGAATGGATGATTAGCGATCTATCCATATTAGCAAATGATGCGATTACGGTTCCTAATTACACTACTTATACTCAAAAAGATTTCGAATTTGTTTTAAAAGATGCTGATCCAATAGGATTAATTGTATCAAGCGAAAAATTATTAAAAACTATTTTAGATGCATGTAGCCAGATTAATTTTCAATTTAAATTTATTATAAGTTTTGACAAAATAGAAAAGGTTCAGAATTTTCATGAACTTAAAAACGATTTAAATAAAAATATTAGATGCAAATCTTTAAGAAACGATCCAGCTTGTATTATTTATACTTCTGGAACACAAGGTAATCCCAAGGGAGTTATTTTAAGTCATGGAGGAATAATTTCAAATTGTGAAGACTCAAAAAATTTAGTTGATGAGTTACAGATAAAAAATCCTAGATTTATAACATGGTTACCATTATCACACTCTTACGAGCATACAGTTCAATTCGTACAAATTGCACTCGGCGCTAAAATATTTTACTCGCCTGTTATTGAAAAATTATTAGATAATATAAAAATTGCCAAACCACATGTAATGACCGCGGTCCCTAGATTTTATAATAATCTTTATAACAAAATGATGAGTGGAGTTAAAAAATCATCTTCTTTTAAAAGGGGATTGTTTTTAAAAACTGTAGAATTGGGATCAAAGAATTTTGAAAATAAGAAGCTTTCTATAATAGAAAAATTTATAAATTATTTATTAAATATCTTAGTGAGGAAAAAGGTAATTAAAAATTTTGGTGGAAATTTAAAAGCATTTGTCTCAGGTGGAGGCCCTCTAGACCAAAATGTTGGATTATTCTTAAATTCTTTAGGTCTAAAAACACTGCAGGGGTATGGCCTAACGGAAACCTCTCCTGTGGTATCATGTAATCCAGTCAATAAAATTAAGATAGAAACAGTTGGAGCTATTTTTTCTAATAATGAGGTGAAAATTGCTGAGGATGGCGAAATACTTGTTAAGGGTGAAAACATAATGTTAGGATATTGGAAAAACGAAGATGCCACAAACCAAGTACTAAAAAATGGTTGGCTTCATACAGGTGATATTGGTGAAATTGACGATGAAGGTTATTTAAAAATTACTGATAGAAAAAAAGATATTATTGTTACACTTGGTGGAGATAATATTTCTCCATCTAAGATTGAAAATTTACTTTGTCTACATGATGAAATTGAACAAGCGTATGTTCATGGTGATAATGAAAAATATTTATCATGTTTGTTAGTTTTAAATAAAAATTTTAATGAAGATCAAGAAATTATAAAAAAACTTATTGAGCAAACAAATAAATCATTAACAGTTATTGAAAAAATAAAAAAATTTGAAGTAGTTAAAGAGGAATTTACAATTGAAAATGAATTACTAACACCAACAATGAAAATAAGAAGACACAAAATAAAAACTAAATACAAAAATATTTTAGAAAATTTTTATAAAAATTAACTAAAAACACTGAAAACATTAACTTTTTTACAAAATAATTTTTTTTTATTTAAACTTTGAATTGAAATAAATTTTTTGAAAATTTTTTAAAAATTATAAACATTTGACTTTAATTGCGAATTAGTTTTTAAATTAACTTAATAACGAATCACATATTAAATTATGTGATGCTCCAAACTTTAAAGGGAGGAACGGAGATGGCTAAAAGAAGAAAAAAAGCTAAAAAGGCTACTAAGAAGAAAGCCAAAAAAGCTACTAAGAAAAGAAAAACTAAAAAGAAAAAAGCTACTAAAAGAAGAAAGAAAAGATAGTTTTTTACTTTTAAGTAATCTTTTACAAAAAAACGCTCTTCTCATTCGGAAGGGCGTTTTTTTTATGCGGGTGTATTAGAGGTCTCTTCTACTTTTTTACCAAGAGCTTTATTAAGTCTTGCTTTACCTTCTTCTTCAGAAATTTTTAGTACAATAGATACTTCACCAAGCAATCTATCATAAGCTTTTTCAAACAATTGACGTTCACTGTAAGACTGGTCAACTGGCATGTCAGTATTCTTATTTAAATCTCTTACTACTTCAGCAATTTGATAAATGTCACCTGAATTAATTTTTTGTTCATATTCTGCTGCTCGTCTACTCCACATTGTCCTTTTAATTTTTGCTTTACCTTTCAAAATCGAAAGAGCTTTATTTATCTGGTTTAAACTAGACAGGGGTCTTAGGTGCTGCTGTTGGTTAGTTGGAATCGTAAGATTTAATTTATCTTTTGTGATTTCAATTTTATAAACGCTGGCTTCGATTCCTGCTATTGTAAGTTTGTCTACAGATATAATTTGACCAATTCCGTGCTTTGGGTAAATCACATAATCTTTAACTTTATATGTTCTTTTTTCAGTTTCTTGTTTTTTTATTTTTTTTATTTCTATAATTTCATTTTGTTGAGAAGATTTAAATTGAGTATTTTGAATAGGTGTCTTTTCAACAACTTTTTTGCTTAAATCTTTTTTAGATATTTTGGGTTGTTTTATCTTAGCTGTTTTTTTTAAAACTTTTTTTACAACTTTTTTACTAGTTTTTTTTACTACTTTTTTTGTAACTTTTTTCTTAACAACTTTTTTTGATTTTGCTTTTGTCTTTTTTGGCATAGATGCTGTGGCTTATATTATTAATACATTCTTTTCAATCTTAATTAGTAAAGAGGTAATATTATTTTTTTTCGAAATACTTATTAAATTTATCTTTTTCGTCTTTATATTTTTCCCAATCATTTAATGGCTCTTTCTTTTTCGAAATATTTGGCCATTTTAGAGAATATTCTTTATTAACTAATAACATTTCTTCAACGTTAGCATTCGTATCTGGCTCAATTGCATCAATAGGACACTCTGGTTCGCAAACTCCACAATCAATACATTCGTCAGGATTAATCACAAGCATATTTTCACCCTCATAGAAACAATCTACTGGGCATACTTCAACACAGTCAGTGAGTTTACATTTAATACATTTTTCATTTACTATATAAGTCATTTTTTAATTTTTAATTTAATTTCTCCCAAATCTTTGTTTTCAATATAAATTAGACCAGCAACTTTTCTCACTAATCTATCTTCAAACTCACATAATTGACTGTCCGAGTATATTACTTTGAGCATCATTTCAATAATTTCTAACCTATGTTCATATTGTAATTTTTTAATTTCTTTAGTCATATTTAGTATTTCAATAGAATCTTTTTCTTTTTTTTCAGAGTAATTATAAAGTTTATCTATGTAATTTTTATCTTTTAATCCAAGTTCAAATAAACTTTCTTTAATTATTCTAATTTCTTTATCATCCAGTTGATTATCAGTTCTTGCAGCGTGTATTAGGAGCATACATGTCGCAATTTCTATGTCTTTAAAATTTTGTTTTTGATCTTTTTCTTTATTCCAAAACATTAATTAAATTTTTAGTTTTTCTAAAACTGAAAATGCATTTGATACTTGCTTTTTTTTAGTTTGTTTGGTTTTTTTAGGTAAATATTTAAACTCAGCTTCATTATCAGAGTTGATAAGTTGGTACCCTAAAATTTTAATGAATTGAATAAAATCATCTTTTGTACACCCAAGTAAATTTATAATTTTTGCATCAAGTTTAAATTTAAAATTTTTGGATCTTGATAAAATTTCAAGAAATAATCTTTCAAGAATATCTACTCTGATAATAAATTTACCAAAAGTTTCGAAGCCACAAATTCTTAAAAATTTATCATCCTTATTTTTAAAATTTTTTAAAAAATTTAATCCAAAATTTGGATAATTTATATCTCTCTTATAATTAAAACATTTCCATAAAATAGTTTTAAACTTAACTGCATTAGGCCTAATCATCCTTGGTTGGTAGATATGATATTTTCCTATTTTTATTCCTTTCTTTCTTAATTCAAACCTTTCCTGTTTTGAGACATTTTTAATAATTTCATTTGCTTCTTTTCTCTCTAGTACTCCATTATTTTCAAATAATTGGTAACTCAGACCTCGCGCAAATGAATTTTTTAAGCTTGCCTTTTCAATAGAAAGCAAGTCATTTAAATGAATATTTTTTTCATCTTCAAGCCATTTTTCTAAATTAGTTTTTAATTGAGCATAATCATGGTCTTGAAGAGTATCATCAGTGATTAATTTTATTGAAGGATTAAGGTAATTTTTTCCAGGTTTTAATTCAGCAACTTTTTTATTTTCCCAATAAATTTTACAATCCTCCTTTAATTCTAATTTATTTAAATTTTTAGAAATAGTATTAATTCTATTTTTTAACTCTTCTTGAGCTCCAGATCTTGCAGCCTTTTTTAGTGATTTAATATCTGTGTCTAAATTTGATTTAGAATAGTCCAATTCAATTTTAAGACCATTTATTTTCCCAATATAATGATCATTAATAAATATCTTATCTTGCTCAACAATTTTAGTATCAAGCTCAATATCTTGTTTTAACCCTTTAGATAAAACACTTATTCTTTTATCAACAAAACTTTTTGTTAGTTCTTCGTGAAGTTTTTCAGATAATTTATCTTCAATATCTTTAGTTTTAGCAATCCAATAATCAGCGTTTTCTACCCAATTACTTTTATTTGAAACATAGGACCATGTTCTTACATAAGAAATTCTATTTGCTAAGCTATCAATGTTTCCTTCAAAATTATTTAAATTATTTAATTGTTGTTTCATCCAATCGTTAGTTATCTTTCCTTTATCTGAAGATAAGAAGGAGAAGACCTTATAAATTATATCAGTATGTTCATTATATGAACTTTTGGTAAAATCTGGTATTTGGCAACATTCCCATAATAATTTTACTTGGTGATTACTATTTGAAAAATTTAAATTTGATTTCTCTGAAACTAAATACCTAAAAGTACTTTCATCTATTAAATCTTTATTTCTAACAAGATTTTCGTATTTTGGTTTTAAGTTTAAGCTATTAATTAATGCAGAACTTGATGAAAAATCTAATTCAGAGTTTCTCCAAAATATATTTAATACATCATCAAATTTATGATTTTCCAATTTTTCAATTTGTTCATCAGTCAATTTTTCGCATTCACCCGTAGTTCCAAACGAACCATCATTCATATATCTTCCCGCTCGTCCACTGATTTGACCGATTTCACTATCTCTTAAATTTCTAATTTGTTTTCCATCATATTTTTTTAAACCACTGAAATATACATTTTCAATATCCATATTTATGCCCATGCCAATAGCATCTGTAGCAATTAAAAAATCAACATCGCCAGACTGATAGATATCTACTTGAGAATTTCTTGTTTTTGGACTTAGAGAGCCCATAACTACTGCCGCACCACCTTTTTGACGCCTTACAAATTCTGCTAAAGCATAAACATCATCAACAGAAAAAGCGATGATGGCACTTCTTGGTTTAATTCTAGATATCTTTTTGTAACCTGAATAAGTTAATTTAGAGAGCCTTTCACGGTAAATAAATTCTGTTTCAGGCACTAAGGTAGTAATTAATTTTTTAATTGTATCAGATCCTAAAAACATAGTTAATTTATCACCTCTAAAATTTAAAAGGCGATCAGTAAAAATATGTCCACGCTCTGGGTCTGCACACATTTGTATTTCATCAATTGCAACAAATTCGAAATTAATATCAAGGGGCATTGATTCAACTGTACAAAGATAATAATCGGATTTCGGAGGTATAATTTTTTCTTCGCCTGTTACTAATGCTACACGTTCTGGGCCGATTCTATTTACAATTTTGTCATAAACTTCTCTAGCAAGTAACCTTAATGGAAATCCGATTACTCCATTACCGTGCTCGAGCATTCTTTCGATAGCAAGAAAAGTTTTGCCTGTATTGGTAGGACCCAGTATAGCTAAAATTTGAGAATTGGTTATTTGTGTCATAAAATTTTTGACCTACTATATTTTGATAAAGTACAAGAACAAATTATGGATAAAAGGCGACCGAATCAACCATAAAAATGTTCTTATTTAAACAATGGTCTTTTTATGGAACTGAGTTTTAAAGATTTTTTTTCAAGTTCAGCAATAACATTGCTAATCTTCATTTTTACCACTTTCTTTCTTGGTCCAAATGCGTGAATGCATTCTTTTTTATTAATTGAAATTGCAACATGTCCTTTCCAAAACAAAAGATCTCCTTTTTTAATTTGTTTTAAATTGATTTTTTTTTTAAAAAATTTTTCTTGATCCTTACTATCTCTAGGACATTTGAAAAAATTGTTTTTCATTAGTTCTTGAACTAATCCAGAGCAATCGATACCATCAATAGTATTACCACCCCATACGTACTTAACATTTGTAAAAATTTTAATTTTTTTTAAAAAATTAATTTTTTTAATTTTTTTGATTAATTTTATGTCAGTGTTTTTTATCCATAAATCACCAACCATTGAAAATTTCGCACCTATTTTGGAAATATAAATTTTGGAATTTAAATATAAATATTTCTTAGTTTTTGATTGTGCGTTATTACGTTTAAATAGGTATGCTTTACCATTGTTTACGATATAATTTTGCTTTAATTGAATATTATCGAGATGCCTTTTTCTTATATAACCATAATATTTATCATCTTGCGTATAACCATAATATAAATCTTTAATTTGTTTTAATTTAATAAATTTTTCACCAAAAATTACTTCTTTCAGCTTTTCTGATTTCGTATTAGCTTTTTTAAAAAGCGAGGATTTATTTTTTGTTATAAAATAAATATTATTCATTAAATTTTATTTTGTATTTTTTTTATAGCTTCTAAGGTTATCTCTTTAATAAAATTTATATTAGCTTTTAATATTTCAGTAATAATTTCTAAACTTTCATAGAAATTTATAAGAGATGGGTTTGAAGAAATTACTAAATCTTTATAATGAAACGCCAATTTATAAATTATGAAAATTAAGAGAAAAAAAATTAAAGTTAAAATTAATAAATATGATCTTTTTTCTTTTTTTTCTTTCGCTTTTTTTTTGTTTGATAGTTTAGATTTGTTTTTAGAGGGATTCATTTCTTTCAATAAATCTTTTTGATTATCTTCTTTAATGTTTGGAGTGTTGACTGAATTTATTTTAAATTCTTGATACCACTCTTCATTACAAATTGAACATTGCAAGGTTCTTCCAGGTGGTATAATTTCTTCATCTGGGATTTTAAACTTGTATTTCTTACATTTGCATTCAATAATCATATATTACTTGTATTATAAAATTTAAAACCTAATGATATCGATATCGAATATAGATTCTATAATATTAATTCAAGTAGTTTTAATTTTTTTAGCTGGCGGGATGGTCAAAGGTCTAATAGGCGTTGGACTTCCAACAGTGACGCTTACATTGTTAAGTTTTGTATTTGATATTAAAGATTCAATATCAATCATATTAATTCCAGTAATTTTAACAAATTTTTATCAAATGTTAGATGGTAACTATTTAAGAGAAATTATTAGTGATGTTAAATTTTTTCTTATTGGGTCATTTTTATTTATTTTTCTAGGTTTTTATTTTTTAACTATATTAAAGTCAGATACTATTTTAATAATTTTAGCATTATTACTGATTATTAATTCACTCTTTTCATTGATGAAGTATGAAATTAAAATAAAGAATTATAAATCCAAAAAAATTCAATTAATAATTGGCTCAATGACAGGACTTACTACAGGGGTAACTAGTATTTATACGATGCCTTTTATTTTCCTTATTCAATCACTCAACTACTCAAAAAATAAAGTTATTCAGTTAATGGGCTTGAGTTTTTTTATATTTGCCTCCATGCAATTAGTATTATTTAGCTCATATCAAATGATTAATTTTAATAAACTACTTGTCTCTTTATTGGCATGTTTTCCAATATTGATCGGAGTTTACTTTGGTGCAGTATTAAGAAAAAGAATTAGTGAAAGTTTTTTTAAAACTTTATTTAATATGATGTTGGTTATTATGGGTGGTTTATTAATAATTAAAATTATTTTTTAGTATTTTGTTTTTTCTTAAAATTTTCTATTTCTTCTTTTGAGAGCTTTCCGTCTTTATTGGTATCGATCTTTTTTGCCAATGCCGCTCTTCTTTTAGCTTGTTCTTTTCTAGCATTGATTATTCTTTGTTTATAAGCCTCATTTTCTTTTGCATCAATTTTTCCGTCTTTATTGGTATCAACAAGATCAAATCTTTTTTCTAATGCTTTAATATTTCTATCAATAAACTCTTTTTTTGTGATTGTTTTGAATTCAGCTTTAGCGTTTGTGATTATTAATAGCGTAATAATTATTAAATTTCTTAAAATATTCATGACCCCAAGTATCATCGCTTAATAAAGCTGTAAAATTATAATTTTCTTTTATTGAGAAAAATGATTAAAAAAATTACAGGAAAACCTAAAACGGCTGTAAATATAAAAAAACTTGGGTAATCTATCACATCAACTATTCCACCAGCATATCCAGCAATAAGTTTTGGGATAAAAAGCATTAAAGAAGTGAAAAGAGCATATTGTGTAGCTGTAAATTTAATTGAAGTTAAAGATGATAAGTAAACAACAAAGGCTGCTCCAGCAAATCCACTTGCTAAATTATCTGCAATAATAATTGTTGCTAAATAAAATAAGTTTTTTTCTATGATAGCAAGAAAAGCAAATAAAACATTAGTCAATGCAGCTGTGATTGCTCCAATTAATAAGCTTTTATAAGTTCCAAATTTCATCGCAAACGTTCCACCAAGTATTCCACCTAGGATTGTTGCAATTAATCCAAAAAATTTAGAGAATGTTGCTATATCTTTAATTTCATAACCTTTTTCTAAGTAAAAAATATTTGCCATAACTCCCATCACGACGTCTGCTATTCTGTATAGCCCAATTAAAAGAAGTATCATTAATGCAATTTTTTTATATCGTTTAAAAAAATCAATAATAGGATTAATAAATATTTCACGTGATTGTTTTTTTGGTAAAAAATTAATTTTTTCTAAAATTAAAAGAGAAATCAGAGCTACCCCAAAGCTAAATACTATTTTAAAAATATTATAAAAAAAATTATAAAAATGATTTAATACTTTAACTTCTGGAATATTAAGAAAAAATACGAAAAAAATTAATATTGATAAAATAGTAGAAAAAGTAAATTTTAATTGATTTTTATAATTTATTTTTTTTACTTTATTATTGGTTGGTTCTTTACATAAGGCTGTTGAAATGAAACCTATGATCATAAAAAAACCTATAATTTGATAAACATTTTTCCATACTTCGGTTTGATAATTTTCATCGCTCATAATTGACGCTAACCAAAGACTTCCTGCACCTGAAACAATCATTGCAATCCTATATCCCGCTAAATACATAGATGCTAGGGGTCCTTGTTTTTTTTCAGGAGCTGACTCAATCCTAAATGCATCTATTACAATGTCTTGAGTAGCGCTAAAGAAGGCAATTAGCACAATAGCAAATGCCATAAATTTTAAATTATTTTGTGGGTCAGAGTATGATGTTAATATAATTGAAAAAAAAATTAAAATTTGTGTAATAAGTAACCAACTTTTTCTGTGACCAATTTTGTGAAGCAAAGGGATTTGAAATTTATCTACTATTGGGCTCCATAAAAATTTAAAGGAGTAAGCAAAGCCAGCCCAGCTAAATAGTGTAACAGTACTTCGTTCTACACCAGCCTTTACTAGCCATACTGACAGAGTAGAAAATACAAGCATGATAGGTAAACCGGCTGAAAAGCCCAAACCACCCATAATCATCACTTCTTTTTTTGTAAATATAGATAGATCTTTAATCATCAAATTTTATAAATTAAGATCTTAAAGGAGTTTAAATTATTTTAAAGGCGCAGGAGAATCACTCTTGCTATTCATATAAGCAATCACATTTGCTCTATCACTGTCTTTTTTTAAGCCAGCAAAACCCATTTTTGTACCTTTTATATATTTCATAGGTTTATGTAAAAATCCGTTTAATTCTTCAAATGTCCAATTTTTTCCATATCCACTTAAAGCTGCAGAGTATTTAAATCCTTCTGCTGCTCCCACTTTTTTATTTACTATACCCCAAAGACCTGGACCAATTTTATTGGCTCCACCTTTATCAATGCTATGACAAGCGGCACATTTTTTAAATACCTTTGCTCCCGCATCAATTGATGCTGATGCCAGAAGAGGTGTAATCGGGGCAAGTGATGCTTCAACTTTTTTTTCAGCTACTTGGCCAGTTGTTGTTTGCTCTACACCTTCAATTTTATATGCTGATTTTTTAGGCTTATCGACATGATAAATGACATTTCCAATTTCTTTAATACCAATGAAAACTAATGCAGTGGTTAAAATTGCTGCTGCGATTTTATTAAATTCAAAACTATCCATTACTTAATTGAAGAATTCATATATTATTTTTTGAGAGATTTAGAGTATAAATATCGTAACAGTTGTCGCACTTAATGAATAAAACAGCAATAATAATTCCAAGCCACCTTGCAGCAAAAAGACTTCCAAATAAACCTTTATTGAAAATTCACGATAAAGCAATGATCACACATGTATGGGAAAGGTCTAAAGCCTCAAATGTAACAGATGTATTCGTGGCAACTGCAGACACAGAGATTCTCAATGAAATAAAAAATAACGGGGGTAACGCTATATTAACCGGTAAACAACATACAACTGGAAGTGATAGAATTCACGAAGCTATAGACAAATTACAACTTGATCATGATATCATTATTAACGTTCAAGGCGATATGCCTATGATAAATCCTGAAACAATTAATTTAATAAATAATTTTATGATCGCTAACCCAAATGTAAATGTCTCTACCGTAGCTAGTGAAATATCTAAAAATGAAACTGAAGATAAAAATGTTGTTAAAGCAGTCACTGAGCATGACTTAAAAAAAAATAAATTTCAAAAGGCACTAAATTTCATAAGAGAAATATCTAATGAAAAATTTTATTATCATCATATTGGATTATATGCCTACAGAAAAAATGTTTTAAATAAATTTGTAAATATGCAAAGAACTGAAAATGAAATTAATAGAAGCCTTGAGCAGATGAGATTTTTAGATCATAATATTGATGTTTTTGTTGGATATACGGATGATAATCCGTTAAGTGTAGACACCAAAGAAGATTTAGAAAAAATTAGAAAATTTATATGAAACAAAAAATTGCTATCCAAGGTGAACTTGGTTCTTACTCTCATTTAGCCGCAACAGAAATATTTGATGATATTGAAGTTGTTCCATGTAAAACGTTTGACCAAGCATTAGATTTAGTAAAAAATAATAAAGATATAAAAGCTGTTATACCAATTGAAAATTCAATTGCTGGAAGAGTTGCAGATGTACATTATTTATTGCCAAAATATAAACTAAGTGTGATTGGTGAGTCTTTTCATAAAGTTAACCATTGTTTACTTGCTCTTAAGGGTAATGATTTAAAAAATATAAAGTATGTTAAAAGCCATTCGCATGCAATTGGACAATGCCATCAAAAAATTAATAAATATAATTTAAGTCCAATTATTGAAGCAGATACAGCAGGTGCTGCAAAAAAATTGAGTGAGGAAAAATCTTTAGATGTTGCTGTTATAGCATCTGAATTGGCAGCTCAAATTTACAATCTAAATATAATTGAAAAAAATTTTGAAGATATTTCAGGAAATACTACGAGGTTTTTAACAATGTCTTCAGACAAAATAAATTTGATAGATTATGAAAAAAATAAAAAATTTATTACGACTTGTATTTTTAAATTAAAAAGCTTACCCGCAGCGTTATATAATTCTCTAGGTGGTTTTGCTGTGAACAATGTTAACCTTACAAAACTTGAAAGCTTTACGGTAAATAATTCTTTTGATCAGGCATTATTTTATTTAGATATTGAAGGGCATGCTAAAGAACCCAAAGTAGAAACCGCGCTTGAAACTTTAAAAAAAAATACTGAAAGTCTAGATATTTTGGGAGTTTATTTGGCCTCTGATTATAGAAATAATCATTAGTCCACAGATTCAATCCTGTAGATTTTAATCTAAGTTGTTATATTGCTATGGGGGATTGGTAACAGGTGGATGTTACGCTAATCCGGTCAGGTTCGAAAGAAAGCAGCCGTACCGTAAATTTTTCAGGTTGTTATTCAGTTCCCCGTTTTTAATTATGGATAATAACAGAAAACCACTCGCGTTAAGGTATAGACCTCAAAAGTTTCAAGAACTCATTGGTCAAGATTCAATGGTTATATCTATTCAAAATGCAATTAAATTAAAAAGAATCCCAAATGCATATTTACTTACTGGTATTAGAGGAACTGGAAAAACTACAACTGCAAGAATTATAGCGAAAGCTATTAATTGCAAAGTTGATTTTGCCTCAGATCAAAAATGCAGTGAAGGAGATTTCTGTCATTGCGAGTCTATTACAAACTCTAACCATATAGATATTTTAGAAATGGATGCCGCGTCCAAAACTGGTATTGATGATATAAGAGAAATTTTAGAAGCCTCAAAATATCACCCTTCTACTGCTGAGTATAAAGTTTTTATAATTGACGAAGTTCACATGCTTTCAAAACAAGCATTCAATGCCTTACTAAAAACTCTTGAAGAGCCACCACCACATCTAAAATTTATTCTTGCAACTACTGAAGTAAAAAAAATTCCGGTTACAATTTTGTCAAGATGTCAAAGATTTGATCTGAGAAGAATTAAAGTTGAAGAAATGAAATCATTTCTTAAAAAAATCTGTGAAAAAGAAGAAGCAGATGTTGATGAAAACTCTTTAACCTTAATATCTAAATCCTCTGAAGGATCAGTTAGAGACGCATTATCTATATTGGATCAAGCAATTATTACTTATAATTTAATGGGCGAGAAGGCTACTGAAGACAAAGTTAGAACCATGTTAGGTCTTGCTGATGATACAAAAATTGTAGATTTAATGTCTTACATTGTTGAGGGCAATATCGAAAAATCAATTAATGCAGTTGAGGAAATTTTTGATATTGGAGCTGATCCCAAATTAATACTGCATAGCTTACTGGATGTTTGTTATCTTATGACAAGAACAAAAACTCTTGGAAAAATTTCAAAAGATTTATCCGTTTCAGAGTCTGATGCCGAAAGATTGAACGCAATGGTTAAAGATTTGGACATGACTTATCTTACTATGTTATGGCATTTCTTAATTAAAGGTTTAGAAGATCTAAACTTATATCCAAATCTTTCAATTGCTTTTCAAATGCTTTTAACAAGATTGTGTCATTTAAAAAATATGCCTGATCCGCAATCAGTTTATGAGAGTAAAGAGGAATCTAAAATAAATATTGAGCATAATAAAATTTCAAATCAAAAAATTAATCTTCAATCAACTACACAAATTAAAAATGTTTCTCAAGAAATTGAAAGTCCAAAGCAAAATTTAAATCAGAATAACTTGACTTCAAAAATTAATAGTTTTGAAGAACTCATTTCATTAGTAGAAAAAAACAAAGAAATTGAACTTAAATTTGATCTTGAAAGAAATGTAAGACTTGTAAAATTTTCTGAAGGAAAAATTGATATTGAATTCAATGAAAAATTATCAAAAAATTTTATAAAAAACCTGACTTCACGATTATTAGAGTGGACTGGAAATAGATGGATTATTACATTATCGAAAAGTAAAGGAGATCAAACAATTTACGAAAAAAAAAATGAAGTAAAAAAAATGTTATTTGAGGATGCCAAAAAAACTGAAATTTATAAAAAAGTTATGGAACTTTTTCCTAATGCAGAATTAACAAATGTAGAAGAGGCAGGAAAGAAAGAAGAGGATATATAAATGGATTTTAGCAAAATGCTTAAGCAGGCGCAGGAAATGCAACAAAAAATGATGGAAGCAAAAGATGGACTAAAGAATGTAATTGCTGAGGGTGTATCTGGTGGTGGAGCGATTAAAGTTCAAATGAATGGTCATTTTGAGGTAATAAAAATTGATATTAGCGATGAAATTTTAAAAGAAGAAAAGGGTGTTTTAGAAGATTTAATAGTTGCCGCGACTAATAATGCAAAAAAAGAAGTTGAAGGTAAGACGCAAGAAGAAATGTCCAAACTTACTGGTGGATTTAAAATGCCACCAGGATTTAAGTTTCCGATGTAACGATGAAATTCACTGAACCTGTATTAGATAACTTAATTAGCCTAATATCACGCCTTCCCGGTTTAGGGCCAAAATCTGCAAGAAGAATTGCGTTACATCTTTTTAAGAACAAAGAAAATTTAATGAAGCCTTTAGCGGATACGCTGGGTATTGCCCATGAAAAGATTTTAAGATGTAAAATTTGTGGCGCTATTAAATCTGTAGATGCAAATTGTACGATTAGTAAGTGTGAATATATCGATAATTCTTATGATCAGCTTTGTATTGTTGAAAATATAGCGGATATGTGGGCAATGGAGGCAACGAATATTTACAAGGGTCATTATCATATTCTTGGCGGAACTTTATCGGCCTTAAATGGTTCAGATCCCGAGTCTTTATTGATTGGCTCTCTTATAGACAGAGTAAAAAAAAATAATGTTAAAGAAGTAATTATTGCAACTTCAGCAACAATCGAGGGTCAGACTACTGCACATTATATTAATGATAGTTTGAAAAACCTAAACATTAAAATTACTAAATTAGCACATGGCTTACCAGTTGGAAGTGAGATTGAATATTTAGATGATGGAACATTATTTTCAGCTTTTAAATATAGAAATTCTATAGGAGAAAAATAAATGTCAGTGTTAGAAATTCTAAAAGAGCCAGATCCAATTCTTAGAAAAAAGTCTGACGAAGTTTCAAAAGTTGATAATGATATTAGAGCGTTGATGGATAATATGCTAGAGACGATGTATCAAGCACCAGGTATTGGACTTGCAGCACCTCAAGTTGGAATTTTAAAGAAAGTAATTGTTATAGATCTTGCAAAAGAGGATGAGCCAAAAAAACCATTATTTATTGTAAACCCAAAAATTATTTGGAAGTCTGATGAATTAAGTTCTAGGGAAGAAGGATGCTTATCTATCCCTGGATATTTTGCGGAAGTAGTTAGACCTACAAAATGCAAACTTCAGTATCTTGATTATGATGGCAAGCAACAAGAGATTGAAGCTGAAGATCTCCTATCTACTTGTATTCAGCATGAAGTGGATCATTGTGATGGTGTACTTTTTATCGATTATTTATCAAAGTTAAAAAAAGATATGATTATAAAAAAATTAATTAAAGCAAAAAAAGAACAACAAGTTTAATAATCGAAATATTATGAAAATAGCATTTATGGGAACACCAAGTTTTGCTGTTCCTGCACTTAAAAAAATTAATGAAGTCTTTAAAGTTGATACTGTATTTGCTCAACCTCCAAGAAAATCTAAAAGGGGAATGAAGGAGTTATCGAGCCCAGTTCATGAAATATCAAACCAATTAAATTTAGACGTCAGAACGCCAAATCGATTAAATGATGATTTAGAATTTTTTAAATCAAAAAAATTTAGTTTAGTAGTTGTAGCTGCCTATGGACAAATTATACCAGATGATTTTTTAAAAGAATGTTTGTTTATTAATATTCATGCATCGCTTTTACCAAGCTGGAGGGGTGCAGCTCCTATACAGCGGTCATTAATGAATAAAGATAAATCTACAGGGATTTCTATAATGAAAATTGAAAAAGAGCTTGATAGTGGACCAGTTTTACTAAAACAAAGCCTTCCAATAAATATTTACTCTAAGCATGGGGATGTTGAGCATAAACTCTCCGAAATCGGATCAGATTTAATTGTAAAAGCTATTGAGCTTATAAATGAGGGTAAATATGAATTTAAAGAACAAAATCATAATTTAAAGACATATGCTAAAAAAATTACAAAGGAAGATGAAAAAATTATTTGGAATATGGAAGCCGAAACTGTTGTTGCTCGCATACATGCGCTAGCTCCAAGCCCTGGGTCATATTTTGATTATAATAATGAAAAATTAAAAATATTCGAATGTAAGTTATCAGATAAAATAGCGGAAAAACCAGGTCATATTCATATTGTAGATGAAAGTCTTTTTGTTGCTTGCAAAGATAAATATATTGAAATTTTAGAAATTCAAAAACCCGGTAAAAATAAACAAAAAATTAAAGAATTTCTTAAAGGTTATAAATTTAGTTGATGCCTCGTTATAAAGCTGTTGTTGAATATAATGGTACAGATTTTGAGGGTTGGCAGTCACAACCCAATGGAAATACAGTTCAGCAAATAATAGAGAAATCTTTTTTAGAAATACAATTAAATAAAACAAAAATTTTTGGCTCAGGAAGAACAGACTCGGGTGTTCATGCTGTAGGGCAAGTTTTCCATTTTGATTACGAGGATAAACTTGATTGTAAAAAAATATTACTTGGACTTAATCATTTTTTAAAAAAAAAAAATATAAGCATATTATCTTTAGATTTTACAAATAATAATTTCGAGTCTCGTAGAGATGCAAAATTAAGAACGTACACATATAAAATCTTAAACCGTATAGCTTCGCCGGCAATTCTAGAAAATCAGGTTTGGCATGTAACAAAAAATTTAGATTTTAAATTAATGCAGGAGGCTTCTCAAACATTTCTTGGATCACATGATTTTACAACCTTTAGAGCTTCTTCTTGTGAAGCTACATCTCCGATAAGAGAAATAACTTATTCAGAATTACAGAAAAATAATGATCAAATCATTTATACAGTTAAATCAAGATCATTTCTGCAGCATCAAGTAAGGTCTATGGTTGGTGCCATTAAATTTGTTGGAGAAAAAAAATGGTCATTGAAAGATCTTGATGAAGCTTTAAAATCAAAAAATAGAAATAATTGCGCAACACCTGCACCTGCATGTGGTTTGTATTTAGAGAATGTTGAATATTAAAATGGAAAATAAATTATTATGGAGCGCAGATAAAACTAGAAAGAAAAATTCCAATATAAAAAATTTTGCTGACAAAATTTCTCAGAAATATAAAATTGATTTTAGTGATGACTTTTTAAAATTACATGATTGGTCAATTAAAAATCCTTCTAATTTTTGGAGCGAGTATTGGGATTATGCAAATATTATTGGAAAAAAAGGTAATCAAATAATAGTTAGTGATAAAGTTTTTTACAAAAATAAATTTTTTTCTGACTCTAAAATAAATTTTGCAGAAAATTTATTAATTAAAAATAACAATGATATTGCAATTCATTCATTAAAAGAAAATGGTCTAAATGAGTCTGTTACCTGGAAAGAGCTTCGAGAAAAAGTTTTTAAAATTTCATCTTTTTTAAATAAAATTGGATTAGTTAAAAATGATCGTATTGCAGCATATGTGCCCAATGTTATTGAAACAGTAATAAGCTTTTTAGCAGCTGCTAAAAACGGATGTATATGGTCAAGCTGTTCACCAGATTTTGGTATTCAAGGTGTAGTAGATCGCTTTAAACAAATAGAGCCAAAAGTTCTTTTTGCTTGTGATTATTATTTTTATAATGGGAAAAAAATTGATGTCCTCAATAGGATTCCAGACATTTTAAAACAAATACCCTCAATAAAAAAAGTTATAGTTTTTAGTTACAATAAGTCAGATCATGCAAAACATGATTATGATAAATTTGATGAAATTTTAAAAAGATCCAATGAGAACAGTAATTTTGAAAGATTTGAATTTAATCACCCTATTTACATTTTATATTCTAGCGGGACCACAGGGATTCCAAAGTGTATCGTGCATGGCGCAGGCAATGCCTTAATTGAACAAAAAAAGGAACTATCAATTCATTGTGATGTAAAAGAAAACGATAAAGTTTTTTATTTCACAACCACTGGATGGATGATGTGGAATTGGCAAGTTGCAGCTTTATCATGTGGGGCATCAATATATTTATATGATGGTTCACCTTTTTATCCGTCTCTTGATGTTTTGATTAAATATTGTGAAAAAAATAAATTCACATTATTTGGCGTTGGTGCAAAATATATCGATCATTTAAAGAACGAAAAATTTGTTGGTTTGAAATACGATTTAAGTAATCTAAAAACTATTACATCTACAGGATCACCTTTGGTTAGCGAAAGTTTTGAATATGTTTACAAAAATATTAAAGAAGATGTTCATTTATCATCTATTAGCGGAGGAACAGATGTTGTTGGATGTTTAGTAATTGGAAATGTCTTGCAATCTGTTTATGCAGGAGAAATTCAAAGTCCAAGTTTGGGGATTGAAATTGATATTCTAGATGATGATGGAAATAGTATTTTAAGTGATGAAAAAGGAGAATTGGTTGTCAAAAAACCTTTTCCTTCAATGCCTGTAAAGTTTTGGAATGACTCTGATGAGACAAAAATCAAATCTGCATATTTTGAAAAATATAACAATATTTGGCATCACGCTGACTATATTCAAAAAACAAAAAATCAGGGATACATAATTTATGGAAGATCAGATGCCACATTAAAGCCTGGAGGAGTTAGGATTGGAACTGCCGAAATTTATAGACAAGTTGAAAGTTTTGAGGAGATTTCAGAAGCTTTAGTTATCGGACAAAACCATAATGATGATGTAAGGATCGTGCTCTTTGTTAAGCTTAAAGAGGAAATGGTTTTAAATGATGAGTTAATAAAGAATATTAAATCTAAAATCAGAAAAAATTGTTCGCCAAGACATGTTCCTTCAATTATTAAAAGTTGCCCAGATATTCCAAGAACCAAAAGTGGAAAAATTGTAGAAATTGCAGTTAGAAAAATTTTAAATAAACAAAAAATTAATAATATAGAAGCTCTTGCAAATCCAGAAGCATTAGAGTTTTTTAAAAACTTAAAAATTTAATTTTCAATCAAAGCTTTAACATGTTCATAGGCACTTTCTTTAAGTGCATCAAGATCATAACCACCTTCCAAGATTGAAACTATTCTGCCATCACAAATATTACCGGCAACATTCATAATTCTTTTGGTAATTTCATAAAAATCCTTAGACTTTAGATTTACTTGTGCCAATGGATCTTTTTGATGAGCATCAAAACCTGAAGATAACAATATAAATTCAGGGTTAAAACTTTTTAATTTTTTTAAAACATTTTCAAAACTATTAAAATATACATCACTCGATGTTCCAGGATCTAAAGGAATATTTAATATATTATTAGACGCACCTTTCTCATTTACAGAACCTGTTCCAGGATAAAAAGGATATTGGTGTGTTGAAATGTATAATACGTTAGAATTATTATAAAAAATTTCCTGCGTTCCATTTCCATGGTGAACATCATAATCAATTATTGCAACTTTTTTATATTGATAATGATGTAGTAAGTAAGCAGCTCCAATAGCAACATTATTATATATACAAAATCCCATCGCCTTATCACTTTCAGCATGATGTCCCGGAGGTCTTACTGAGCAAAATGTATTTTTAAATTCTTTATTAACGACTTGATCAATACCAAGAATTATTGAACCCACAGCATCTAAGGCAGCTTCTTTAGATCCTGGCGATACTATTGTATCTCCATCTAAAAATTGAATTCCACTTTTTGGAAATGAAATAGAAATTTTTTCTAAATAGTTTTTATTATGAACTTTTTCAATTATACTATGATCAAATAATTTTGGTTCAAACCAGTTAATTTTTTTATCAAATTTTTTTAGTTCTTCATTAACTACTTTGACTCGATCGACTCTCTCAGGATGACTTGGCCCTGTATCATGATTTTGATATGTTAGTGATGTAATGACCGAAGTTTTCAATTAAAAAAACTTTTAATAATTTTAAGATATATAGATTTTAATTTTTTCATATCTTTAATAGATGATCTTTCATCTACTTGATGCATAGTGTTACCAACCAAACCAAATTCAATGCAAGGTGCTATGTCTTTAATAAATCTAGCATCAGATGTTCCTCCAATAGTAGATAAAACTGTATTTTGTTTTGTTTCTTTTTTTATAATACTTTGAATTTTTTTTACTGTTTGATTAGGTTTAGTTAAAAATGCCGTACCAGTTCCTTGAAATTGAGTTTGAGTTTTGCATTTATATTTTTTTTCATATTTTTTAATAATTTTTGAAATGTATTTTTTTAAAGAACTAAAGGTATGAAGTGTATTATATCTTATGTTGAATGTAGCACTTGCCTTTGCGGGAATGACATTATCAGCTGAATTATCAATACTAATCTTCGTAATCTCTAGATTAGATGGTTGAAAGTTTTTGTTTCCTTTATCTAAAGCTTTAGATTTTAATTCATCCAAAATTTTAATTATAGGAGTTGCAGGATTTAAAGCTTCTAGAGGATAAGCAATGTGCCCTTGTTTTCCAATAACAGTTAAATGAGTTGTAATACTTCCTCTTCTTCCAATTTTCATCATTTGACCTAATTTACTTCTATTAGATGGTTCTCCAACAATACAAAAATCAATTTTTTCTTTTTTCTTTTTTAAATACTCAACAACTTTTTTTGTTCCATTAATAGCAACACTTTCTTCATCACCCGTGATCAAAAAACTTATAGAACCTTTAAAATTTTTATTTTCTTTTAAAAATTGACTAACCGCAGCTATAAAACATCCAATGCCACCTTTCATGTCACTTACACCTCTTCCATAAAGGTAGCCTTTTTTTATTTTGGCTCCAAAAGGATTAGTAGACCATGAAGAAACATCTCCAGCTGGCACAACATCTGTATGACCGGCAAAACATAAGTTGGGCGATTGGTTTCCGTATTTTGCGTAAAGATTGATTATTTTGTCTGTTCCTTTTTCTTGGAATGACATTAATTTACATTTAAACCCAAGCTTTTTTAGATGTTTTACAACAACATTCATTGCCCCTAAATCTTTTGGAGTAACGCTTGGTTTTTTAATTAGCTCTTGAGTAAATCTAATTTCATCAATTAGCTTACTCATCAATTAATCTCTTAGTAAATCGTTTATAGAAGTTTTACTTCTAGTTTTTTCATCAACTGTCTTGACAATTACAGCACAGTATAAACTAGGTCCTTTTCCACTTTTATCAGGAAGAGATCCGGGTACGACAACTGAGTATGGAGGAATTTTTCCATAAATAGTTTCTCCAGTTTCTCTGTTTATGATTTTTGTAGATTGACCGATAAAAACACCCATAGAAATCACTGATCCTTCTCCAACTATAACACCCTCAACAATTTCTGATCTTGCTCCAATAAAACAGTTATCTTCAATGATTGTTGGATTAGCTTGCATAGGTTCTAAAACTCCACCAATTCCAGCACCGCCTGAAACATGGCAATTTTTTCCAACCTGCGCACATGATCCTACTGATGCCCATGTATCAATCATAGTTCCTTCATCTACATATGCTCCTACATTTACAAAAGAAGGCATTAGCACCACGTTCTTAGCAATATAAGAACCATGTCTTACTACTCCATTCGGAACCATTCTGAAATTTGCTTCTTTAAATTCTGCACGTCCCCAACCAGCGGTTTTACCTTTGACTTTATCCCACCATGTTGCATATGGGCCAGCAAGAGTTTGCATTTCATTTGTTTTAAAGCTTAATAAAATTGCTTTTTTAATCCATTGATGCACAACCCACTCATCACCTTTTTTTTCAGCAACTCTGATTTCTCCTTTATCTACTTTTTCTATAGTTGTAGTTATTGCATCTAATATTGATTTATCTGAATTGCCGTCAATTTTTGCTCGGTTTTCCCAAGCATCATTAATAATTTTTTCCATTATTTGCCTATAATTTTGTTAGTTTCTTTTAAAAATTCTGTAAGATTTTTTACCGTATAATGTACGTGATTTCCATCAAATCCTTTCTTACAGTAAGGATCGTCATTTTCAATCCAGGCTGTTTTCATACCCATTTTATGTGCAGGCTCTAAATTTTTTGCGATATCTTCGATAAAGATACTTTGTTCACATTTAATATTAAAAGTTTTGACTAATTTTTCATAAGGTTCGACTTCCGGTTTTGGAATAAAATCACAATCTGCAATATCAAATATTTTTTGAAAGTTTTTTTCAACACCCAATCTTTCAATTACACGTTCTGCATGTTTTCTTGAACCGTTAGTAAATATTATTTTTTCGCCTGGTAAATTTTGAATTTGCTCATTAAGACCTGGGTCTTTTTTTAAAAAATCATAGTCAATATCGTGAACAAATTCTAAGAAATGATGTGCATCGATATCATGCTTTTTCATTAAACCATTCAAAGTTGTTCCATGCTTATGAAAATAATCATTTTTTATTTTTACAGCTTCTTGTTTTGTGACATCTAAATTTTCCATGATAAATTCACACATTTTTTTATCAATTTTACCAAAAACATTTGTAGTAGCGGAATACAGTGTATTATCTAAGTCAAAGATCCAATGTTTAACTGTTGCTAAATCTTTCATTTTACAATTAATGTACCAGCGCCTTCATCTGTAAACAACTCATGAAGTACCGCATGTGGTTTAGTTCCATCTATTATTACAACACCGCCTACACCATTATTAATCGCTGAAATACAGGTTTGAATTTTCGGTATCATTCCACCTGTAATTGTTTCATTATCAATTAATGCCTGTGCTTCTGCCACGGTTAATTTTGAAATATAGTCACCATTTTTATCTTTAACGCCAGGAACATCGGTCATTAAAAGTAACCTCTTGGCTTTAACTTTTATTGCAATAGTTCCAGCTGCAGTATCAGCATTAATATTATAAACTTGATCATTTTCACCAAGACCCATCGGTGCAATTACTGGTACTTTGTTATCATTAAGAATATGATTTAACTTATCAATATCGATCTCTTCAGGATCTGCAACAAAGCCTAGCTCCGGGTTTTTAGCTTTTTTTACTTTTAAAATACTGTTTGTGTTTCTTGCTGTAACTGCTTCAGCATTAGCTTTGAACGAATTAATTGTATTAACTAGATCAGGATTTATTTCATTAAGCAAGACGTCTTCAACAATTTTAATTACGTTTTCATCTGTTACTCTTAGGCCTAAAATAAATTTACTTGGAATATTTTGTGCTTCTAATTTTTTTTTAATTTGAGGCCCGCCACCATGAATAACTAAATTTTTTATACCAATTAAATTACATATCGCTGCATCTTGAGCAAAAGCTTTTGTTAATTGATCGCTAGCCATGACTTGGCCACCATACTTTAAAACAATTTTTTCACCTTTGTATTTCTCTACAAATTGTTGTGCTTTTTCAATTAATGGAGCATCTTTTTGAGGCCAAAAATCTTTTAAATCCATCAAACAGTTTTAACTTTTGTTTTTCTAATAATAACGTACTGCTGAGCCATTGTTAAAACGTTATTGACAGACCAATAAATGACTAGCCCAGATGGGAAAGAGGCTAACAAGATTGTTAGGAAAAAAGGAAAAAACATAAAGATTTTTGCTTGAATAGGATCTGGTGGTGCAGGGTTTAATTTTTGTTGAATATACATTGTAACACCCATGATAATCGGCCAAGCGCCAATGATTAAAAATCCTGGAGGATCCCAAGGTATCAAGCCAAATAAATTAAATATTGATGTTGGATCTGCAGCAGATAAATCTTGTATCCAACCATAGAAAGGAGCATGTCTCATTTCAATTGTTACAAATAACATTTTATAAATTGCAAAAAAGAATGGAATTTGAAGCATCACAGGCAAGCAACCAGAGATAGGGTTTACCTTTTCTCTTTTGTATAAATTCATCATTTCCATTTGAATTTTTTGCTTATCTTCTTTGTATAAATCTTTTAACCTTTGCATCTCGGGCTGTAACGCTTTCATTTTTGCCATTGATACAAAAGAGTAATTTGCAAGTGGAAAGAATATTAATCGTACACCAGCTGTTAAAAGAATAATCGCAATTCCAAAATTTCCACACCATTTAAATAAATAATCAATTATAAAAAATAGTGGCTTTGTGAAAAAGTGAAACCAACCCCAATCAATTGCTAAATCAAATTTATGAAACCCTTTACTTTCAGCGTAGCCATCAATGACAGATACTTCTTTTGCTCCAATAAATAGGTTTGAAATATTTGAACCAGTTTGTTTTACATTAACCGTTGTTGCATCAGTAACAATATAATTTGATTTAAATGATTTATCGTAAGAAAATTCTGCTTTAAAATTTTTTCCTTTTTCTGGAATTACAGCTGTTAACCAGTATTTATCTGTAATACCAACCCATCCTTGTGATCCATTAAATGTTTTCTTTTTTTCAACAACATCATCATAATCTTCTTCAGTTAACGTCTCATCAACAATTCCAAGTAATCCTTCATGTAGAATAAAAAAATCTTGGATTTCTGGTTTTTCTTGTCTTGTAATTTGAGCATAATGAAAAAGATTTACAGTTTGGTTTGAATTATTTTTTATCTCTTCATTAATTGTAATGAGGTATTGATCATCAATTGTAAACTTTTTTACAAAAGTTAATCCCTGACCATTATTCCACTCTAATTCTACAGGAGTATTTGGTGTAAGTGTTTTGTTTCCTTTTGCAGTCCATAAAGTTTGATTATCTGGTACAATTTCATTTCCTGATGTAGCCCAACCTGTTTCTAGAAAATAAGCTTGGTCATATTTTTTAGGATTAAGTAAAATTACTTTTGTTTGATCACCTGTATTATCTTGATTATAATTTTTTAACGTAACATCGTCTATTAATGCACCAGTTAAAGCTATTGAGCCTACAATGGAACTGTTTTCTATTTTTATTCTGTCACTTTGATTAATGGCATCTGATCTTGTTAATTTTGTTTCAACTTTTTTTTGTGAAATAGAAGGCGCTGATGGTTTGTCGCCTTTTAATTGTTGTTGCTGTACTTGTTCTTGATTTTGTGTTTGAGGCACAGGTTCACCGTACCAAAACTGCCACATCATTATAACAAATGTCGAAAGGACTACAGCTGCAAGAACATTTTTATTTTCCATTTTTTTTCTCCACTGGATCAAATCCAGAATTACCACCCAAAAATTTAATTGGATGACATTTTAAGATCCTTTTCATACCTGAATAACACCCATTTAAAAAACCTTTTTTTTGAATCGACTCGATAAAATAATCAGAACATGTTGGCAAAAACCTACAATTCGGTCCTAGAAGAGGGGAAATCAAATACTTATAAGTTTTTATAATAGCAATTAGTAAACCTGATATGAAATGTTCGATTAACTTCATTAGATAGACCTCAGTTTACTCGTGAGCTCATTAACAATATTTTGAAAATTTTCATCATAGATTTTTGGTTTAGCAAAAATTGCATATTTAAATTTTTTTTTAAAATTATTTTTAATTTCAATAATAGCCTTACGTGTTGCCATTTTTAATCTTCTACGCATTCGATTTCTTTTAACAGCATTGCCAAGTTTTTTTGCAGCAACACAGCTTAATAAAATTTCTTTGTCTTGATCACTGTTATTTTTGTTTTTATAAAAAATTGTAAAGAGATTTGAGCTGACTTTTTTCCCAGAGAGAACTTCTTTAAATTCTTTGCTTCCGCTTAAACTGTGGAAGACTATTGTGCTCGGCATTTGTTATGCTGAAATTCTTTTTCTACCTTTAGCTCTTCTTCTAGCTATTAATTTTCTGCCGTTCTTAGTCGCCATTCTAGATCTGAATCCGTGTCTTCTGGCTCTAACTTTTTTACTTGGTTGATAAGTTCTTTTCATTGTTATAATTAATTTTGGCTCTTATAAGAAATTCTTATTTGGATGTACAGTAAAAATTATCGGCAATATTATTAATGAATAGACTATCAAAAATTAAAATTTTCCTTGGTTTAGCATATTTGGGCATTGTGAGTTTAGTTGTCATTGCCTTTTTTTATTTTGGAGCAAATACCTTTTTGAGTCCGTCATACCTAGTAGAAAATAAAAATTATATTTTTGAGTTAAGAGACCAAAATTTGTTTCTCATAAGCTCGGTATATTTTTTCTTTTCAATTATTTGGGTTTTTTTAATGGGTTTTGGAACTCCTCTAGTTATTTTTGCTGGTTTCGCTTTTGGAACAATTCTTGGATCAATATTATCAATTTTTTCGTTCACTATAGGTGCAACTTTGCTTTACCTTTTTGCAAATCATTATTTTAAAGATTTGGTAGAAAAATATTTAGGTACAAAATATGCAAGTATTAAACAAAACGTAAATCAGAATGAATTAAGCTATTTTTTTAGTTTAAGAGTAATACCTGGTATACCATTTCCAATTAAAAATTTACTTCCAGTATTATTTAACATGAAGTTGAAAAATTTTTTTCTAGCTACTCTATTTGGTGAGGCTGCACCTATTATTATTTCTGTTAGTATTTTTAGTGGTTTAAGTAATGCATTTGAAAGCGATAAAGATTTAAACCTTAATTTATTATTTTCACCTGAAATATTTTTCCCATTACTAGCGTTGGCTATGATGTCTTTAATTGCAAATTTTGTGAAAAAAAAATATTTTAACAAAGGAGTTTAGATGAGATTTATTAGTTTTGAAAAAAATAAAGATATAAAAGTTGGTTTAGAATTATTAGGCCAGGGCATCATAGATTTAAACCATTTAGACAGCACTATTCCAAATAACTTAAATGATATTATTAAAAACTTCTCATCTCTAGAGTCAAAAATAAAAACATTAAACTCTCCTAGTAACATTCATTATAAAGTTAATGAGGTAAGAATTTTAGCACCTATTCCAGTACCAGTTAGAGATATTATATGTGTTGGTAAAAATTATGCTGAACATGCGAAAGAAGTTCAAAGGTCATCATTTAATACATTGCAAGGAAAACAAGCTGTTCCAACAAAACCAATTATTTTTAATAAAGCCACGACCTCAGTAATCGGACCAAATGATAAAATTGAAATTAAAAATGATGAAACTAAAACGACAGATTATGAAGGTGAGCTTGGCGTTATTATTGGAAAAAGAGCAAAAAATATAAGTAAGGCAAATGCGTTTGATATTATTTTTGGTTATACAATTATTAATGATGTAACAGCAAGAGAGTTGCAGAATAATCACAAACAATGGTTTATTGGAAAAAGTCCAGACACTTACTGTCCAATGGGACCAGCGGTTATTACTAAAGATGAAATCAATAATATTGATGAAGTAAAATTACAAACTTTTGTAAATGAAGAAGAAAGACAAGTTGGAATTGTAAAAGATATGGTTTTTACCATTCCTGTTTTAATAGAAACGTTAACCAAATCTATGACATTGGTAGAAGGAGATATTATTGCAACTGGAACACCAGCTGGAGTTGGTATTGGTTTTGATCCACCAAAGTTTTTAAAACCAGGCGATAAGGTAAAAGTTTCTATTGAGCCCATTGGAACACTTGAAAACGAAGTTATTTAATCATATAAGCTGACTATGGCTTTTGAATTACCAAAATTAGATTACGCAAACGATGCTCTTGCACCAGTGATGTCGCAAGAAACATTAGACTTACATCATGGAAAACATCACCAAACTTACGTTACAAATTTAAACAATTTAGTTAAAGATACAGATTTAGCTGACGCATCATTAGAAGATATCATTAAAAAAACTGCAAAAGATTCATCAAAGGCTGGAATTTTTAATAACGCAGGACAGCACTGGAACCACATTTTATTTTGGAAATGTATGAAGCCAAAAGGTGGTGGAGCGATTCCTTCAGAATTAGAAAAAAGAATTGTATCTGATTTTGGGAGTGTCGATAAATTTAAAGAAGACTTTATTCAAGCTGGCGTTACTCAATTTGGTTCAGGCTGGGCATGGTTAGCAATTGATAACGGTAAATTAGTTGTTACTAAATCTGCAAATGCTTCAAACCCTTTAGTGGATAATATGAAACCTATTCTAGGATGCGATGTTTGGGAGCATTCTTATTATGTTGATTATAGAAACCGTAGACCAGATTATTTAAAAGCATTCATTAATGATCTTGTAAATTGGGAACACGTCGCTTCTCTTTTAGATTAATTTAACCTAATTTTTTAGCCTTCTTAAATAAGGATACCATCTTTGGTATATCTACTCTTTTTGTATTCACATTTCGAGGAGAGGGATGATAACAACCAACTAAATAAACATCATTAATTTTATATTTTGCACCGTGAGCAAATTTAAATGAACCAGAGATATTATAATTTTCTTTATAAAATCTGATACATGCATCAAAGGCAATTTTACCAAGCGCAATAATAACTTTTTTATTTTTAAGCATCTTTAATTCTTCTTTAAAAAAACTAGAGCAATTTTTTAACTCTATAGTCTTTGGTTTATCTTGGGGCGGTACGCATCTTAAAGCTAAAGTAATAAAAGTATTTTTTAATTTAAGTCCATCTTTGATATGATCAGAATTTGGTTGGTTGCTTAACCCGGATTTAAACAAACATTGAAATAAAAAATCTGCTGATTTATCACCCGTAAAAACGCGACCGGTTCGTGTTGCACCATGAGCTGCAGGAGCTAAACCAATTAATATTAATTTAGCACCAAGATCACCAAAACCTGTAACAGGTTTGTTCCAATAGGTTTGATTTTGATAGGATTTTCTTTTTTCAGATGAAATCTTATTTCTAAATTGTACAAGCCGCGGACATTTTTTGCATTTATGAACTTTTTTTACAAATGATGAAAATATTTTTTTCAATTTATTAAATTTTTATTTGGCTGATTAAGGGTTGTAAATAATACATAGCAAATTAAAAATATAAAATATTAAAAAATTATGTTTTTAAAAATTATATATTTAATTAAATATTTTAAACCACCATTTAAATGGCGTGTTCCATATTTAATTTTGGTATGTACAGTACCAACTATAACGCTCACTCATTTTTCTTGTATTGAATTTGGAATTAAAACTGGTGTTACAATTGGTTTTTTCTGTTCAATACCAATCATTTGTTACGCGTGTCATAAAGTATTTATGGAACAATGGTTAGAAGAGGAGGAAGATGATTAAACCTTTACCAATCGAAGCATTATTATCTTACGGTTTACTTGGGGCGGGTGCTCTAATAGTTTTTGGAATTTTATCTTTATTAAAAGATAATGTTGAGAAAAAACAAAGAGAATTAGCTAAAGAATTAAGAAGAAAGAAAAAGAATAAAAAGAAAAAAAAATCAAAAAAATCTAAGAAAAAAAGATAATGAGCACAAAAGTTTTTTTTAATGAATCCTGTAGTGTTTGTAAGAAGGAAATAGATTTATATAAAAAAATGGAAAATAACCTTGAATGGTTTGATATAAATCAAGAGGACGCAAAACTTACTAATTTAACAACAGATCAATTATCTAGAAGATTGCATGTGATGAAAGATGGAAAACTTTATAAAGGAGCTAGTGCCTTTTTAATTTTATGGTCAAAAATACCAAAATTAAATTTTTTATACCGAATATTTAAATTACCAATTATTTTTCAAATATTTTCTTTTTTTTATGAAATTGTGGCTTATTTTTTATATTTAAAAAATAAAATTTCATAAAATTTAAATGTCTAAAGTTAATTTGAATTGGAACTGGTTATACCTTCTTTTTTTTGGAAGAGTTTTAACTGCTGCATCATTTTTTATGTATGTAGGCTCGATTTCATTTTTAATGAATGAGTGGAATTTAAGTTCAACAAGCGCAGGTATAATACAAACAGCTCATTTTTTTGGTCTTGCAGGTGCTCTATACCTAAGTTCTTATTATTCTGATTTTATTAATCCAAGTAAAATTTTAATTTATTCTTCAGTATTAAATGTGATTGGTTCCTTTTTATTTTTTTTATACGCAAATAATTTTTTTTCAGCACTATTTTTAAATTTTATTCTTGGAATAGCAGCAGGTGGTATTTATGGACCGTCAATGATTTTAGTATCTGAAAAGTTTAGTAAAAGCCGAAAAGGATTTGCAATGGGTATGATGCTTGGAGGACAATCTTTAGGTTATGTTGTTTCGTTAAGTTTAAGCTTTATTTTTTCGAATTTTTATAACTTTAAAGATGGTTTTTTAATTTGTTCTATATTAACTTTTTTTGGATTAGCTAGCTTTTATTTTTGTTGTCATAAAGATTTATATAAAAAATTAGATTTTAAAATTGTTAAAAAATTTAAAATTTTAAAACAGTCATATCAAAATCGTACCTTAATCAAAGGATATACGGCTCACTGCATAGAGCTATTTGGTATGTGGGCATGGATGCCTGTATTTTTAAGTATAGTTTTGATTGATAAAGCCTCAATAAATCCTGTTATACTTGGTTTATTAATTTCAATTACAATCCATATTACAGGAGTTTTTGCAAATATAATCAGCGGCATGTTTTCAGACCGCTTTGGTAGTAGAAATGTTTTAATAATTTTTGCAATTTCTAGCTCAGCTTTGTCTTTTACAATAGGATGGGTGACTGAATGGTATTGGATCACTATATTGATAATAAGTTTCTTTTATAGTTTCTTTACCCTAGGTGATTCAGGTGTTTTAACAGCTGCCTTAACAGATGTTACAAAAAGGAACGTATTGGGAAGATCATTAGCTTTTAGATCAATTATAGGTATAGGTTTTGGCTCTATAACCCCAAGTATATTTGGATTTATCATGGATGTATCAAATTCATATTTACCATTGTCAAAAAACACAAACTGGATTTATGCTTTTTCATTTTTAGGAATTTCTGGATTAATTGCATCCTATTATGCAACTAAATTGAATCGAAGAGTGTTATCACGGTCATTTTAGAGACACATTTCAGTTTCTTCATTGTCTTATTTGTTTTTTACAAAACAAGTATGAGAAAAATTATTGTAATGCTATTTTTTGTATTTTTAGCTACTGCTTCGACTATCGTAAGTAGTCACCAAAATATCAAAAATAGTGATTCCCCAGAACAGGTGCAAAGATAAAAAAACAAGGAATAGGGCAGTTAATTCACTGTTTTATTTTTAGGTAGTAATTAAAGGGAGAAAGTGTATCAAGCGCAAGTTTTATGACTAATAGCTTAAGAAATATTGCAATTATTGCACACGTTGATCATGGAAAGACAACGTTGATTGATAATCTTTTAAAACAAAGTGGTTTATTTAGAGATAACCAGCATGTCGATGAAAGAGTGATGGATAGTGGTGACCTTGAAAAAGAGCGAGGAATTACAATTTTAGCAAAACCAACTTCTGTGGTTTGGAAAGATACAAGAATTAATATTATAGACACACCAGGTCACGCAGACTTTGGTGGTGAGGTTGAAAGAATTTTAGGAATGACAGATGGTGTCATTCTACTAGTTGATGCAGCAGAAGGCCCAATGCCACAAACAAAGTTTGTGTTATCAAAAGCATTAGCTCAAGGTTTAAGACCAATCGTTGTTATAAATAAAGTTGATAGATCTGATGCAAGATCAAAAGATGTGATAAATGAGATTTTTGACTTATTCGTAGCACTTGATGCTAATGATCAGCAATTAGATTTTCCAGTTTTATATGCATCAGGAAGAGATGGATGGTGTAATTATGAACTTGATCAACCAAGAGAAAATTTACATCCTTTATTAGATTTAATCTTAAATCATGTGCCAGAGCCAGATGTTGATTTAAGTAAACCATTTGCCATGTTATCAACTTTGCTTCACTCAGACTCTTTTCTTGGACGTTGTTTAATTGGTCGTGTAGTTCATGGAATTGCAAAAGTTAATGATACGGTAAAAGCTTTAAATTTAGAAAATGAAAAAGTTGAAGATGGAAGATTAACAAAATTATTCACATTTTCAGGCACGACTAAAGTTGCAACAGATACGGTGATGGCTGGAGACATTGTTTGTGTTGCTGGATTAAAAACTACCTCGGTTTCAGATACCATTTGTCATCCTGAAGTTAATGAGCCTTTAAAATCAACTCCAATTGACCCGCCAACGATGTCAGTTACGATTACAGTAAATGACTCCCCAATCTCAGGATTAGAGGGAAAAAAAGTAACTTCAACAATGATTAGAGAAAGATTATTAGCAGAAGCTGAAACAAATGTTGCTATTTCTTATAAAGAAAATGATCAAAAAGACTCATTTGAAATTGGTGGTCGTGGCGAACTTCAAATTGGCGTTTTAATTGAAACGATGAGAAGAGAAGGTTTTGAATTATCAGTTTCAAGACCAAAAGTATTATTCAAGCAAGAAAACGGACAAAAGTTAGAGCCGATGGAAGAAGTAACCATTGATGTTGATGAAGAATATGCAAGTACTGTGATTGACTCGATGAACCAAAGAAAAGGTGAAATGGTTGATATGAGGGATACAGGGCAAAGCAAAAAAAGAATTATCTTTAAAGCACCTTCAAGAGGATTGATTGGTTACCAAAGCAAATTTTTAACTGAGACTCGTGGAACGGGAGTTATGAACAGAGTATTTGACTCATACGGACCATTTAAAGGAGATATCAAAGGCAGAAGAAATGGTGCATTAATATCAACAGATCATGGTGAAGCCGTAGCGTATGCAATCTTTAACTTACAAGACAGAGGTTTAATGTTTATCGAGCCACAAACTAAAGTTTATGGTGGAATGATTGTAGGTGAACATAACCGCGAAAATGATCTTGAAATCAATGTTTTAAAAGGAAAAAAACTTACTAATGTGAGAGCAGCAGGAAGTGATGGACTAGTGTCTCTTACTCCGCCTGTAAAGATGTCACTTGAAGAAATGATGGCATACGTCAATGATGACGAGTTATTAGAAGTGACCCCTCAAAGTTTAAGACTTAGAAAAAAATTACTTTTAGCACACGAAAGAAAAAGACAGCAAAGAGAAGCCGTTCCTGCTTAACTGTTAGTATCCTGTTATTATCAGAGCCCATGTTCTCGTTTTGATTCAGTTTTGATTCTAAAATTAAACTTTTACGATATATGACTTACAAACAGTGTTTATATGTGAGTCTTTTTAAACTCTAACGAGTCTTTGGGGATATAATTTTTCCATCTTTAAATTGTGGTGGAACGTATTTTCCATCCGATGGATCAGTATCTGTAAATCTAAAAAAAATTAAAACTCCGGCCAAAAGTAAAATGCTAGCAAGTGAGAGTGGAATGACTGGTAATTTCTTATTGGTATCTTTTTTTATAATGACAACCGATAAATAGTATAAGGCAAATGGAAGTAGAATTGCTGCAAGTAAGATTAATTTTTTAATCATTAATTCACACTATCATAAATGTGGATATTTTATAAAGGATTAAGGGCCAGTAATCTGGCCCTTAACTTGTGTAAATGGCTTAATCTCTAATTGCGTAAGCGACTACACCAATTTCAGCTTTATCCGTTCCAAGCTTTTCAGCTTCTTTACTTATTCTCAGACCAGTTGTTGCACTTAAAGCTTTGAATATACCAAGCGATAATACAAAGCTAAATATGCAAACTGATAATACGCCAGTAAATTGGGTAGCAAATGATGTGTCACCATTAGTAAACGGAACAACTAAAGTACCAAATATTCCCGCGAACATATGCACTGGAATTGCACCTACGACATCATCTAAACCAAAATTTTCAAGCATTTTAGTTCCAAAATACATGATAACTGCTCCAATGGATCCAATTATCATTGCTGCTATTGGACTTGGTGTTAAAGGTTCTGCAGTAATTGCGACCAGACCTGCTAAAGCACCGTTTAACATCATAATTACATCAGTTTTACCACCATGAATTCTTGAGACCACTGCTCCTGCAAAGGTACCTGCAGCACCCGCAAGGTGAGTATTAACTGCAATTTTAGTAATTGCTGTTGCATCATCAAATGTTCCCATTGCTAGTTGACTAAAGCCGTTAAAACCGAACCAACCGAACCACAATAAAAATGTTCCAAGTGTAGTTAAAGGTATACTTGATGCTGCGAAAGGAACCATAACTCTTTTTGATCCAGAGCCAGTAAACCTACCTGTTCGTGCCCCAAGAACCATAACACCAGCTAAAGCCGCGGCACCACCGCAAGCGTGAACTAAAGTTGAGCCTGCAAAATCAGAAAAGCCAGCTGTGCTTAACCAGCCTCCGCCCCACTGCCATCCCATTGAAATTGGGTAAATAAAACCTGACATTAATACTGCAAACAGAAAAAAGGGCCAAACTTTTATTCTTTCAGCTACCGCACCAGAAACTATAGAAACTGTTGCACAAACAAACATAGTTTGAAAAAACCAGTCAGAACTATCAGAATAACCTGTTTCAAGTTTTGAACCTTCAGACCAAATTGTAAACGATCCTATGTAACCACCTTCTGGTATTCCATAAGCCATATTGTAACCAAATAAAAAAAATATGATCGAACAAATTGCAAATTTTCCAATATTTTTCGCCGCAATTGTAGACACACTTTTGTTGGTAACCAATCCACTTTCAAGCATACAAAACCCTGCAGCCATAAACGCAACTAACACCCCGCCCAAATAAAATGCCAATGTATTAAATATATATTGACCTTCTTTTGAGATAGTTGTGTCAGCCGTTGCTATTGAGCTGGTCAAGATAAGGATAGCCAAAAAAGCAGAAAATGTTTTAAAAATTTTCATCTAATTTCTCCCTTTGTTTTTTTTAGAATTTAAAAGTTAAGATTGAGTACCACTTATGTAAATAAGTAATAACGAATAATAAAAGCATAGCATCTATGCATTTTAAGAATGTTTATTTTAAAATATTATTTAGAATTTAAGTTTTTGACAATTATACAACTCACAAAAGAATTTTGTTATTCAAACTACCTTAATCTTTGTTTATCATTCTAAATATTAAATAACCTAAAATCAAAATTATACTTACCGCTTGTATCAATTCTGATTGCGAAATATTTGAAAAAACTGCCATAGTAAGCTTCTTATAAATTTAATATTATATTGAATAAATCAAAATGGTTTCAAATATACAAATAAAAAAACTTTATTATTCACCAATAAAATCCTTTAATTTTGTTGAAAGCAAATCTTTAAAAATCATTAAGAATATAGGAATTGAGAGTGACCGTGTTTTTGCTTTTGTGAGAAATAAAACAAAAGAAGAAGCGATTAAATTTCAAGAAAAACAATATTTAAGAAATAATCAAAGTTATTTGAGTATAAAAAATACACCGATACTCAATAATTACAGTTTAGAATTCCAAAACCAAAATCTCAAAGTATTTTTAAAGAACGAAAAGGTAATCTCAATTTCAGAATTTAATTTTGAAAATTTACAATTAGTTACAAAAGAGATTAAAAAACAAGAAACTGATTTAAAAGATAAAGAAATTTTTATGATTTATAACCAAAATATTCCTTTTTATGATATGATTAACGATCATGTTGTTTCTCTAATTAATTTAGAAAGTTTAAGAGACTTTGAGGCACGGTCAGGACTAATTATTGATCACGAAAGGTTCAGAGCGAATATTGTTATTGATGGAATGAAACCTTTTCAAGAATTAGAACTTGCAAAGAAAAAAATTAAAATTGGAAATACTTTATTTGAAGTGTTTCAAAATACACCACGATGCAAAGCTACGATTTATCCTTATCAATCAATAACTTCAGATTTTAACTTACCCCAAAAACTGAATGAAGTTTATGGTCACATCGATTTTGGAATATATTTAAAACCAATATCTTCTGGACAAATCAATTTAGATGATACAATTTCGATAAATAAATAAATGCAAGAAAATAAATTTTTAACATCAAAAGCAGCTCTAATCACTTTATTAATTGGTTGTTTTGTTGTCTCTGTTTCTATGGGCATAAGACAAACCTATGGTTTATTTTTTCAATTTTTTGAAATTGATTTAAATATTTCAAGTACTTTTTTTGGGTTAGCAATTGGTGTTCAGGCTATAGTGTGGGGAGTGTTTGCTACAATTTTTGGAATTATTGCAGATAAATATGGAGCAAACAAAGTTACAATAGTTGCTTTATTTATCTATGCTTTTGGTATTTATGCATTGGGAAATTTAAATAGTACTGGGTTTTTATTCCAGCTAAATCTTGGAATTCTTGTTGGCATTGGTCTAGGAGGTGCAGCTGCTCCAATTATTGTTCCAACAGTTACTAAACATTTTCCAAATCATAATAGAGCAAAAGCTGCAGGTTTAGTAACTGCATCTGCAAGTGTAGGAATGTTTCTTTACCCAATTCTATCAAGTACTTTATTTAAGTATTATGAATGGCAAAATGTTTTTAATATTTATGTTTTTATTATTTTATCAGCTGCAATCTTATCTTATTTTTTAAAACAACCCTCAACACACGAAGGAAGTCAAAATAATCAAAATTCAAATCAAACATTGAGTGAAGCGTTTAAAGAAGCCTTTGGACACAAAAGTTATTTGTTTTTAATGGCAGGTTTTTTTGTTTGCGGGTTTCAAATTACTTTAGTCGCAACCCACGTTCCAAAATATGTAATTGAAAGAGGCCTAGATGGTTGGACGGGTCCAGCAATTTTATCACTAATTGGTTTATTTAATATATTTGGTACATTAACTATGGGCTATTTAGCCGATAAATACTCAAAAAAAATTCTATTAAGTGGACTATACTTTCTAAGAGGAATTACAATTATTCTATTCTTATTTTTACCAGGCTCAAATTTTCTAGCAATTGGATTTGGAATATGTTTTGGCTTTTTATGGTTAGCAACCATACCAGCAACTTTTGGAATTGTTGCACAAGTTTTTGGCACTAGATATTTATCTATGCTTTCAGGTCTTATCTTTCTTAGTCATCAGCTTGGGTCATTCTCTGGTGCATATTTGGGTGGCTATTTCTTTGATAATTTTGGAAGTTATGATTATGCTTGGTATTTATCAATTGCACTCTCATTTTTTGCGACTTTAATGCATTTGCCAATTGATGAGCGCCCTCTTAAAAGAGCTACCGCTGTTTAAATGATCAATAGACATATTCTTTTTAAAAGAATTTTACCTTCAATTCTAATAACTACTGTTGCTCTTATTTATATAGGATCTAACTTTGCTAATAAAAAGATAAGTTCCAGCCAGTCAATCAAAGTTAATTTTAACTTGGAGGATATGAATGGTAATAAATTTAATCAAAATAACTTAAAAGAAAAATCAAGTATATTATTCTTTGGTTTCACACACTGTCCGGACATATGTCCTGTAAGTCTGCAACTTTTAACAAATTTAATTGAGAATCTTGGATCTGATGCAGATAAAATTAATTATTATTTTATTACTATAGATCCACTAAGAGATACGAAAAAAGTCCTAAAACAATATTTAAACTCATTTGATCAAAAAATATTAGGTATAACCGGGAAACACGATGAGCTTAAAAAAATTTATAATGCCTTTGATATTCACGTAAAAAAAAATGATTTAGGAAAAGGAAACCATACAATTGATCATACTATGTCTTTTAAAATTATAAATAATAACACTCAAAAGGTTGGAACAATGATGCATGAGGGTTTTTCTAAATTAATCGTAATTGATAATTTTGGAAAAATTCAAATTCCAAAAAATGATGTTGTCAACCATGTAAGGAAATTGCTACAACTTTAATTAAACCTAATCTTTTTTAATCACCCAAGCGCGGTGATAGTAATTATCAATATTTCTTTGAATTAAACTTTTACAAATATCATCAGCTTCAGCTTCAGTATGAAAAGGTCCATATTCTTTTTTTGTCGACTGATCTAAAGTTGATATATCGTTTGGATCTTTATGCTCACCATCAATGACAAGAAAACTCATTAAAAGAGAGATACAATATATTTATGAACAAAAAATGCGACGACCAGTAGCGCTAGGCCTGTTGAATAAATAAGCCAAAAATTCATATTTAAACTTTTGGCAAAAAAGAATGGAATAAAGAAAAAATAACTTGCAGGCACTCCAACAAGAATACTTTTCGCAAAGGTTATTGTTGTTTCTGCATTTTTATGTTCAGTATAAGATAAGACCAAAGCAATTAATGTTGCGAGAGGTAATGCAATAATAAATCCGGCAAGTTTAGGGTATTTCCCTGATAACCAACTTGCTCCAGCAATCACAAGTGCAGAAAGTAAAATTTTAAAAACAAAAAACATTGTTTTCCTATTTAATTTGGTTTGGATATTTTTCAGCATTTTTTTTCATTTTATAATAAAAAGCCTTCTCGAGGTCTATATTCATGATCTGACAAAATCTTACTAAATAAAAAAAAACATCAGCAACTTCATCTTCAACTTGTTCTTTTGAAGCTGATTTTGGATATTCTTTTTCATTTTCTATTTGCCACTGAAAGATTTCCATAAGTTCAGAAGCCTCAACAGATAGCGCCATACTTAAATTTTTTGGCGTATGATAATCTTGCCATTTTCTATTGGATACAAACTTTTCAATATCAGATTTTATTTTTTCAAAATTCATTGTTTCCTTTCTTATAAGTATTTTTCAAAGCCTTTAACTGTATAGCACTTCAAACGTTTTCTTGGAAAAAAAGTAATCACTCCATTTTTATATGGTCCTATAAAAACATGATTTGAGTAAAGAATCTTATTAGATTTAGCATCATCAGGAATATCATTGCAATCCTTGTTAAAGATATAAATCGCCATACGCCCAATAGTGACATCTTCATTTTTATTAAAAACATCAAAATATAATTGATATTTACCTTGAGTGTAAAAATCACGAACCGTGAAAATTTCTACGTTAGATTTTTGTTGGTCTGAAAAAAAATTTAAATTTTGTTCAGTATTTTTTGAATGCGAACAGCTATAAAAAATGAAAAGAGAACTAAAAAAAAAGGCCCTGATAACAGGGCCTTTTTTAATTAAGTTTTTTAACAACTATATTGCCTTAGATGACATTTGTTTTGCAATGTATTTAGCTTGTCTCATTGCCAAAGCAACAATTGTCAATGTTGGGTTTTCAGCTGCTCCAGTTGTAAATTGGCTTCCGTCAGATACAAATAAATTTTTGATATCCCACGTTTGACCATATTTATTCACCACACCATCGCTTGCCTTAGCACTCATTCTATTTGTACCTAAGTTGTGCGTTGATGGGTATGGAGGAGTTTGAATTGTTTTAGTTGCTCCAACAGACTCATAAAGTGCAGTAGATTGTTTCCAAGCATGATTTCTCATTTTAATATCATTTTCATGATCTGAGAAATTAACATTTGGAATTGGCATTCCATGCTGGTCTTTAATCTTCTTATGAAGTGTTACACGGTTAGATGCTTGAGGCATATCTTCCCCAACAATCCATAACCCTGCCATATGATCATAACCTTCCATTGACGCTGAGAATTCTCTTCCCCATTGACCTGGGTCTAAGAATGCAGCCATGAATGGCAACCCTAATGCTAGAGTTTCAAGTTCGTAACCACCTACGAAACCTCGACTTGTATCATGTCTTGATTCATCTTGAATGATACCCGCCATTGTTGTTCCACGGTAGAAATAAACTGGCTTTTCAAAAATAGCATAAGTACTTGCAGTCATGTGACGCATATAGTTACGTCCAACTTGACCTGACGAGTTCGCCATACCATTTTTAAACATGTTTGACTCCGAGTTCAGTAAAAGTCTTGGAGACTCAATTGAGTTTCCAGCTACACAAACAATCCTTGCTCTTTGCTTGTGGATCTTACCGTCTTTATCAGCGTAAACTACACCATCAACTTTACCACTCTTATCGTGTTCAATTTTCAACACTTGGCTATTTGATCGGCATTCTAGTTTTCCAGTTGCTTCACCTTTAGGAATAGAAACATAACCAGACGACCATTTCGCTCCAGATTTACATCCTTGGAAACAGAAACCTATTTGTGCACATGCACCTCTTCCATCACGTGGTTGAGAGTTGATGGACATATTTCCAGTATGAAACTGTTTATAGCCCATCTTCTTTGCACCTGCTGCAAATACTTTATAGTTATTGTTTCCTGGTAATCTTGGAATTCCATTGGTTCCAGTTGTTCCCATATGGTTTTCAGCTCTTGCATACCAAGGAGCCATTTCTTTAGCATCGATTGGCCAGTCTAAAAGGTCTGCACCTTTTACATTGCCGTAAGTGGTTCTTGCTTTCCACTCGTGTGGTTGGAACCTTAAACTTGCCCCAGCCCAGTGAAGTGTACTTCCACCTACTGCTTTAACGATCCAAGATGGTAAACCAGAAAAGTCTCTAGAAACTCTCCAATCACCAGAAGTTGTTCGTTTATCTAACCAACTGATTTGACCAAACGAAGCCCATTCGTCATTAACGAAGTCTTGTGGTCCATGACGTCCGCCTGCCTCAAGGATTACTGTTTTAATCCCTTTCATTGCAAGTTCCATACCAAGGACACCGCCACCAGCACCTGAACCAATGATAACAACTACATCGCCATCACTTTTAGAAAATTTTGCCATGTGTGTCCCTCCTATAACCAATCGATATCGTTGAAACCACGACTCATGTATCCACCCTTAGAAGCAGACTCACCTTCGTAACCAAATTTCGGCCAAACCTCTTTGTTGTTATATAATCCAACAACTAGGTCGCCTCTAATTTTTTGGAATAGAGGTGATTTTTCATTGCTCTTTAGGATATCAACTCTCTCGAGTTCTCGATTGATATCTTTGTAGTTTGCTTTGTATTTTTTCTTGGCAGCAGAATTAATTTTTTTTAATTCTTTGCCAACCATAGACTTGAACGCTTTATCTTTTCCAGCTTGCGCCTCAACACCTTCAATCACTTTAGCGTAAAATCTGTCAGCTAAAAAATCATGAGGGTAGGTGTCTCTTGCCATCTGAATTAGAGTAGCTGCGTCATCAGCACCTATCGTTTTAAATGTAGCGGACCATGCATTATTTTTTCCAATAACCATTGGACCCATTACAGTTAATCCTAGGGCTGTTACCGTTCCTGATTTTAGAAACGATCGTCGTGATATTGCTTTTTTATTCAATACACGCATGTTTCCCCCTTATGTTTAAGATCACTTAAGTGTTTTTAAGTAATCAATTATTGTTAGCCTCACACTTTCGTCAGCTTGCATATAATACATGTAGGTGCCTGGAATAAACGCACCGGCATTGGTTAACCACTTGTTTAGATTTTCTTCGTTCCAAACAATTCCAGATTTTTTGATTGCATCTGAGTACATCGTGTAAGAATTATCGATTGCAGCCTTACGGCCAACAATACCCCATAAGTTTGGGCCAGCTCTAGGAGTTTGATCTCCCTTTTGAACTGAATGACAAGTTGCGCAATTTTTGATGAATAGTTGATTAATCTCAGCTTTAACGATCTGAGTTGATATTAAGATTATCAAAATAACCAAAAATAACTTCAAGTTACCTCCCAAACTTTTAGTTATAAAAACTTAACAAAATTTAGAATTTTTATGTAGATACAATTCACCCTATTTTAATGCTCTGCAAAAAAATGAGAACGATTATTAAAAACTATCTGAAGTTGAAGTTAGATTTTTCCTAACTCTTTTGCGATATTTGCTGTTGCTTTTGCTTCAATAATTTCGATCCAATATCCATCAGGATCTTTAACAAATGCCAAAGGTTTCATGGACCCGTCATCTGCTTTTTTAACAAATTCCATATTATATTTCTCAAACCTTTTACAAGCCGCATAAACATCTGGAACAGAAAAACAAATATGACCAAAGCCTTTTGGTTCCGCATTACCATCATGAAACTTTACAGAATCATCATTTTCAGCACCCCAATTATGCGTTAATTCTAAAAGTCCTTTTTGTCTAAAAGTCCATATAGTTCTTTCATAATTATCTGTTGGTGCAGATTTAACTTCTTCATCGGTAAGATTTCCTAAAAAATATAAAGAGAATTTCATTGATGGAAAATCTAATTTTTTTACCATTCGCATGCCCATTACTTTTGAGTAAAAATCTAATGATCGCTTTGGATCTTTGATCCTAAGCATCATATGATTAAATACGTAACCTTCTGTTTCTTTATCTGGCTGTTGAATTCCGTCTACTTGTTCGCAATGGCTCATGAAACCCCCTTTAAAATTTCATTAAGATTACTCTTTTTTAGTCTTGAAAAAAAGAGACAAAAGTTATATATGCATATTATGCATGGCTGCTATGCATGCTGTGTAACCATTTCACATGGTTAAAAAGTGACTCATAGCCATGAGTTAAAAGGCGTAACAATTAAACAAAGGAGTAAATATGTTTTACAAAGACTTCAAATTGTTGCGTAAGGTTAATGACGGTGCCAATAATGCGTTACGTCAAATTCGCAAACAATTTACTGAGCGAAACAGTCGCCCAAGAGCGAAAGACAACGTAATTAATCCTAATCAAAAAGGCATTTAATTATAGAATTTAAGTTGGGGTGATCCCTTTCACCCCAATTAAATTGACATCCCAAACAATACCCACTACCAGTAATTTCAATGAAGGGCACAAATATATTATTAGGTATCATTGCATTAATCTTAGCATTGTTTTTTGGTTTACAAATTGAAGAGCAGTACCGTGATGTCAGATATTTAAATAATTGTAAAAAAGATATTAAAGCAAATGGAATTAAAACTGACGATCCAATTGCGTATTGTGCTGGCTTAATAAGACAAGACCCTTACCTGTTTACTTATAACAGAGGCTTTGTTGGAAAATATTTACAAGAAAATATTAGTAACGCTCCTCAGCAGCCTGCTCCCAATACCGAGCAAAAAAAATAATTAACTAAAATATTTTAATGCAACAAAAACAACAATAGGTATTGTAATAAACGATAACGTTGTTGAGATAACAATCACTGATGCAATATTATCTGCATGTATTTTTTTAGAATACATTTTGGCTAGTAAAAAATTTAAAATTGCTGATGGCATTGATGCCGAAATCAATAGTACTCCTGCCTCATAACTTTTTAATCCAAAGTAACAAATAATTGAAAAAGCAATTAAAGGTCCACTAATTAATCTTGCAACTGCAATAATAATATTAGTATTAACGTTCTTTGTTTTTAATGTGCTAAGTGCAATTCCAAGAGATGTTAAAATTAAAAAAATAGTCGAGTAACCAAGTAGCATAGTGGTATTCACTAAAAATGCAGGCGGCTTGATTTCAAAGTACAACATAAAACCTGAAATAAATAAAACATGCATTGGAATAGAAGTGATTAATGGTTTTAAACTAAATTTTTTACTGGCAATAAATATTCCAACCGTAAAGTGTAATAGCATAATGACTGCAGCAATTGAGCTTGCAACTGAAAACCCTTTTTCACCATATGCAAATAAACAAATTGGAAGTCCCAAGTTTCCAGTATTGGGTAAAATAAGTGGACTAAGTTCTAAAACAACATCTCGCTTTAAAATTTTTAAAATAACAATTCCAATTACTGCAAAGCAAGCAACAAATAAAAAAGTAAATGATCCAAATTTAAAAAAAGTTTTAAAGTCTAGAGTTGTTGATGCTGCTAAAGAGTAAAATAAAAGAGCAGGGACACCAATTTTACCAGCAAACGCCGTAATGATATCGCTATTAAACTTTGGATTTTTTTTTCCAAACCAATAGCCAATTCCAATAATAAAAAAGACAGGGAATATAACTTCAAATAATTTAAAATAGATCGCTAGCGACATAATTTTGAAACCTTTTACTTTTATGATTTTTCATTACAAGATAAACAATTACAAATGAGACAATTAATAGTTTTTTTTATTATTTTATTAAATTTTGAACAAGCAGACGCCCACGTTGGTCATAACAAAAACCTTCGAAGTTTATCATTCGATATTTATCGAAATGGCGCTTATGCAGGTTTTCACACCATTGATTTTAATTGGGGTAAGGATGGAAGTGTTGAAGTTAAAAATGTTATTGAATTTGGCGTAAAAAAACTTGGGATTACTTTTTATAAATACCAGTCAGTTGGAACTGAAACATATAACGCTGCTGGCAAGTTAGTTAATTTTAATTCGAATACGGATGATAATGGAAAGCCAAAATTTTGTAATATTGATTTAAAAAAAGATAAGTATGAAGTGAATGGAACCAAATTTAAGGGTGAATTTAAAAAGTCTTTTTTAATCTCTTCTTATTGGAACCATGACATTGTAACAGTTCCATACCAATTATCAGGCATTACTTGTAAAGTGACTGAACAAAAGGTGAGTTTTATAAAGGAAGAAGATTTTAAAAAACTAGACCAAACATTTAAAACTCGAATTTTTGACATTAAAGGAAAAGATTTAGATACTCAGGTATGGTTTGATCAAAAAACAAGAATGATTGTACATCAAGTATTACACCGTAAAGGTAAATGGGAGTATAAACTTAAAAGTTACAAATTAAATAAATGAAAAAAATTTTAACATTATTATTTTTACTGCATTTTACCTTGTCATCTTTTTCAGATGAACCAGGTGTCATTTCACTTATGTATCACCGTGTAGGTGAAGGCAAGTATCCAAGTACCAATGTTTCAACAGAAATGTTCAAACAACATCTTGAAGCGATTAAAGCATCAGGGCTTAGTTACATTGAGCCAGAAAAATTTAAAAACCAAATTTTAGAAGGTAAAACATTTTCAAAACGATTTATTTTATTAACGGTAGACGATGCGTTTAAAAGTTTTTATCAAAATGCTTGGCCTATTTTAAAAGAAAACAAAATTCCATTTATTATCTTTGTAAACACAAAAGAGATTTCAAATAATCATCCAAATTATATGAGCTGGGATCAAATTAGAGAATTAAGAGACTCTGGATTAGTTACTATTGGCGGTCATTCATGGAGTCATGAATATTTTGTCGATATGAAGTTGCAAGAGGTGAAACAAGATATTCAAAAATCTCATGATGATTATAATAAGGAATTAAAAAAAATTCCTGATCTTTATGCACATACCTTTGGAGAGACCAGTTCAGATATTATAAAAATTATTAGAGATTTTAATTATAAAATTATTTTTGGACAACACTCAGGTGTAATTAGTCAAAATGAAAATATTAATTATCTACCAAGATTTAGTTTGAATGAAAATTATGGAAAAATGAAAAGATTTAAAAATATATTAAAGTCACGTGCATTTAATATTACCTCTTATGAACCTAAAACAGTTTTGCTTAATAAAAATAATAATCCATCAAGCATGAAATTAAAATTTAACGAAAATGTAAAAGGAATAAATTGTTTTGATAATTCTGGTGGACAGTGGAAAAATACTAAAATTAACTTTATCACTAATAATGAAATCGAATTAACTTTTGATGAACCCTTTAAAAGAAGAAGGGGACGATTAAATTGTACCATGCCATCCAAAGACGGCTTGATTAAATGGTTTGGTTATCAGTATAGTGTGATTAATTAGCTTTATTAAACTTTTTCATCATATTTAAAGTTTCTTTACTTATATGATGCTCCATTCCTTCTGAATCAATTTCTGCAATTTTTCTAGGCACACCAAGTTTAGTTAAAAAATTAAATAATATTTCATGCCTTGTATTAGATTGTTCTGCTAATTTTTTTCCATGAGATGTTAAAAAAATATTTTTATATTTTTCACTCTCAACAAGTTTTGCTTTAATTAATCTTTTAATATTTTTACTAACCGTCGCGTTCGACACGCCAAAATATTTACAAAGATCAACGTTCTTCACTGAACCTTTTGTGTTTAAAATTTCATCAATTGCTTCAACATAATCTTCGAGAAGTTCGATGCTTTTTCTACTCTGGGTAGTTTTAAATAATTGAGGACTACTAGATCTAGTGGTTTTCATAATAATATTTAAATCTTTCGGCTATTTAACACTTGCAATAATCTTAGCAAGTAATAAGTTTAGCCAAGGCTAAACTTTATGACAGAATTTAGAAAAGGTATTTTTAATGTTGTTGCTGGGACCAGTTTTGGTAGAGCGTTAATCTATACTTGTGGTCATGTGATCATTGCCATGACAGTCGTATCTGTTTTAACTGGTGCTAGTTTATTTGAAGCTGGTTTGGTAGCTTTAATCGAGCCAACAATTAATGGTGTTTGGTATTATCTATTAGATAAATTATGGACCAAAACTTTTACTCAAAAATCAGTTTAAATTTAAAACAAATCATTATACAACTTCAGGATGTTTTCGTTTTTAAATATCTTCAAGAAAAAAAATAAAAAAAAAGAAGAAGAAGCTTTTAATTTACTTCGTAAAGCAAGTGCCATCTCAAAAAAAATCGCAGAAGAGACTAATGATGCAAAACTCAAAGGTTTAGCATTTGAATTAAAACGTAGTCATGATGAGGCGATTAAAATTTTTGAAGAAATTAATTACGATCTAAATCAATTGGATAAATTTTATTTTGATCCAAAACAAGCACTATCCGACAATTATAAAAAAGTAGAAACAATCTTAGATAATTTTAAAAAACGTATCGCTTAGTTTATTGCAACTCCATTCAAAACTGATTATAATTTAGGCATGTCTACATACGAATGTAAAAAATGTGGAATGTCAGTTAATGCATCATGTGCAAAATGCAATGAGCCTTTAGCCAATGATCATTTAGATGTGAATGGAACTCAAGTTCAAATTTCTAAATGCCCAACGTGTGAAGGTAAAATCAAATCACCACAATGTTGCGGTGCTGACATGGGCGCAAATTAAGCGAGCACAATTCCTAGCATTATAAGTTGTGCAAAGTTTATAACCACTGAAATGAAGTGAGAAATTTTAAAAGCTTTTTCATTTCGTTCATCTTTTAATTTATTAATCTTTGGCATTAAATAAACTAAATTAAAAAAGAACAATAAGGCTGAAGTGAATACGAGATAAAAGTCTAAAATAAAAGTTTGATAAAAAATATAAAATCCAGAGACCAGTCCAAGGATCAATAAATTTACCAGATAGTAATACGGAAAAATTGCACGGATAAATACCCCTGCATTATCTGGTGGCAAAACTTTAAAAATCATTGGCGCTAAAATAAAAGAAAAAAATAACATGATCCCCAAAACTAAGGACACCATATTCATAATAATTTGCTCACTCATCTTTTAGCTTTCTTTTTCTTTTTACCTGCTTGATTAATTTTATTTATAAATTTAGTCAGTTTTTTTCTTGTTTGGTTAATTTTTTTTATATCCATAATTTTCTTTTAAAATAAAAATCAAGTTCCACAATATGTTTTGTATACACGATCAGATGCAGGTGCAGGTTTTGTGAATTCTTCTAAATTTACATCTTCAGTATAGGGTTTTTTGATTACTTCACATAAAGATAAAAATTTAGATATATCTCCATCATCTGCGGCTGATAAAGCTTCTTCGACTTTATGGTTTCTTGGTATAAATAGTGGATTATGTTTCATCATTAATTGATAACCATCTTCACTCTTTTGATTTTTAGATAACCTTTTTTTCCACTCTGCTTCCCAAATAATAAAATCAGGATCATTCAGTAATTTTTCTTGAGGAAATTTACCATTGATTAAGTATCTAAAGGTATTGGTATAATCGGCTTGGTTTTTATGCATGAGTTTAAATAAATCACTCATCATTTGTTTATCTTGGTCTTCATCTGAAATCATACCAAGTTTATTCTTCATCATCACATGAAACTTATCTGCAAATAGTTCTTCATATTCTTTAATTAAATCATTAGCGATCCCCTCAGATTTTTTTTCATCCTCATCTAGTAAAGGAAATAAACTTTCTGCAAATCTAGCTAAATTCCATTGTCCAATAATAGGCTGGCTTCCATATGCATAACGTCCATAATGATCAATAGAACTAAATACGGTTTTGGTATCATAGTGATCCATAAATGCGCACGGACCATAATCAATACTTTCTCCTGAAATTGACATGTTATCCGTATTCATCACACCATGAATAAAAGAAACCCGCATCCAATTTACAATCAGTTCAATTTGTCGTTTCATGACAGACTTAAAAAGTGCTATGGCTTTATTTTGAGCTTGAAGAAGTTCTGGATAATGCCGCTCAATAGCATAATCAACTAACGTTTTAAGTGCTGAGATATCTTGTTTAGCGGCAACATATTGAAATGTACCAACTCTTAAATGAGATGATGCAATTCTAGTTAACACTGCACCTTTAAGTTTTGTTTCTCTTAAAACATCTTCACCTGTTGTTACAACGGCCAAACTTCTTGTGGTTGGGATGTTTAAAAAATGAATGGCTTCACTGATAATATATTCTCTAAGCATTGGTCCTAATGCTGCTCTTCCATCACCGCCTCTTGAGTAAGGTGTTTTACCCGAACCTTTTAATTGAATATCCCAACGTTGATTTTTTGGATCTATGTGTTCTCCTAATAAAATAGCCCTTCCATCACCAAGCATCACAAAGTGACCAAACTGATGACCACAATAAGCTTGTGCAAGTGGCAGTGATCCATCAATGAGTTTATTGCCTGAAAAAATTTCTGCATTTTCTTGATCGGAATGTTTTGAAAAATCTAAACCTAAAGATTTAGCAAGATCATGATTCAAAATTACTAATTCTGGTTTTTTTACAGCAACTGGAGATAGTTTTGTTGCCATAATCTCTGGTAAATTGGCGTAAGTATTATCAAATTTAAATCCAGAATTATTCATCATTTCCTTTACTGATCGTTTATGATTTTTAATATAACATTTAATGAATCAGTTAAAAAAATATTTTTTATTTTTTTTATTTCTTATTCTTATTGGTTGTAGCTCTGTTCCGAAAAATACAGTGAATGCTTGTGCTATTTTTGATGAAAAATACCTTTGGTACAAGTTTGCAAAATCCACTGAAAAAAAATGGGGTGCACCAATTGAGCTTCAAATGGCAATTATTAAAAAAGAAAGTGGCTATGACTGGCTTGCTAGACCAGAGCGAACAAAGCTTTTCAAAGTTATTCCTTGGAAAAGAAAATCTAGTTCACTAGGCTATTCTCAAGCTGTCGTTGATACTTGGGAGACTTATAAAAGAAGTACGGGTAAGAAATACGTCACTCGTGTTTTGTTTAAAGATTCATCTGATTTTATAGGATGGTATGTCGATCAGACATATAAAAAAATGAAGGTTTCAAAGAAGAATTATTTTAGACAGTATCTTTATTATTATAATGGCTGGACAAAAAGAACGAGACCGGAGTCTATCCCATATGCAAAAGAGGTATCAAGAACGGCTAAAAAATATAGAGCTCAAATTAGAAAGTGCCAATCGAAACTTAACCGAAATAAGTATATCATCTTTTAGATGAAATTTTTTTTAATTCTTTTTTTCTTACCCACCATTGTTTTTGCCCAAAATTTAAGAGTTGTTGATGGAGACACGATTCATATTGGTAAAATAAAATATCGCTTTCATGGAATTGATGCTCCTGAAATGTCTCAAACCTGTAAACAAAATAACAAAAATATAAAATGCGGAGTATTATCTAAAGTTAAACTAGTTGAGAAAATTAATAATCAAAAAGTAAATTGTAAAAAAATTACTACTGACCGGTACAAAAGAATTGTAGCAGAGTGTTTTGTTAACAATGAAAGTTTATCAAGTTTTCTTGTAAAGAATGGTTATGCTTTTGCATACAGAAGGTATTCAAAACAATTTGTTGAAGATGAAAATTTTGCAAAAAAAAATAAGCTCGGTTTATGGGCAATGGAATTTCAATATCCATGGGATTACAGAAGAAAAAAATAATCCACACATTTCACAGACCGATTATAGAATCAACTAAAGAGCGATACCTTTTTAAAACTAGTTAAATTATTATGTTTTTAACTGAGGGCGCAAGTTCTTAGCTGACAGTGGGAAGTAGGGTCAAACTGATTGCTCACTGCAGAAAGCTGAAGGTGTAGGTAGCACTTCGACTCTTCAGAGTGAGGCCGTGGGAGTAGTGCTTAAATCACATGGCAAATAACTTCGCGTGTAGCTGTTCTTGGGAATAGTTATGCAGCGAAGTTTTTTTTTACGCGGAATCTAAAAGACCAGGATGGTTATTGGATGGATTGTTCACATCCCGGCCTACTTCATAAAAAACAAGTTTAGGATTTTCGTGACTATTTAAAAACACCATAGGGTCTGCTGCATTTAAATAATTATTAATTTCTTCTTCTTTTAAAATTACTGGCATTCTATGATGAATATCCGCTAACTCTTCTTTAGCTGCTGTGGTGATAATTGAAAATTCGATATTCGTATTTTTTTGATAAAGGCCACAAAAAAACAATGGTTCATTGTGCTCTCGTTTTATGAATTGAGGAAACTTTTTTCCTTCATCATTTTTTCTCCATTCATAGTATCCATCAGCTGGAACAACACACCTTTGTTTTGCTACCAAACCACTAAAGGTTCTTTTTTCCATTAACGTTTCTAATCTTGCATTATTTAAAGGTCTAAAATCTTGCATTTTCTCAGACCATTTTGGAACCAGTCCCCAGTGATAGTTTGTTAAAGTGAGGGCATCATCATCTTTTTTAATAATTGGCAATTGTTGAGTCGGGTAGGCATTGAAGTTATCTGTATCTTCAACCCCTTCATTGTTTTGAACAATATTTTTTGTTTTTTTTACTGCCTTTGTAACAGCATAACGTCCGCACATAGTTGCTTTAATATTTTATCTATAAGATGTATCAATCTATTTCTACGAGTATGAAAAGCAAAATTTTTTTTCAAGGTATCCAGGATGTTTTAACATTGCTCATTCCCGTTATTCCTTTTGGAATTATTTATGGTGTTTTGGGATTAGAATTGGGATTGGAGCCCTGGGCGGTTATTGCAAGTTCATTTGTAATATTTGGTGGTGCTTCGCAGTTAGCATTTGTTCAGCTTCTTTCTGTTGGGACATCTCCTTATATTATTCTTGGATCAGTAGGTGCAATTAATTCAAGGCATTTACTATACGGTGCTGTTTGTTCTCAATATTTTAATAAACTTACAAATGGATGGAAAATATTATTGAGTTATTTATTAACTGATCAAGCATTTGCAGTATCGCTCCCATATATAAAAAAAAACAAAAACTTTAGATATCATTTATTAGGTTCTGGTTTTACCTTATGGTTTTTTTGGCAAATTTCGACAGTGTGTGGAGTATTGCTTGGAAATATAGTTCCGCCTGAACTTGGATTATCTTTTGCAATTCCAATTACGTTTTTGTCGTTACTAGTAAAAGAATTAAATAAAATTGATCATGTCATTGTTATGATGGTATCTGGTCTCGTATCTCTTTTGTTATTTAATTTTCCACTTAAGATTTATATTATTTTATCAGCCTTGATTGCTCTTAGCGTTGCATATTTTTTAATTAAAAATTTTAAAAGGTTTGCAAAATGATTTCGACATTAATGATCATTGCTGGAATTATAACCTTCTTAATGAGATATTCTTTGATTGCAATTATCAAACCAGAGTCATTAAGCGTAACAACAAAGAAAGTTTTAACCTATGTTCCTTCAGCAGTTTTTCCTGCAATTATTTTTCCAGCAGTATTTTTAAATAAAAATCAATCATTGCATTTTAATACATATGAATTTTATGCTTTTATTTTGGCTTTGATAGTTGGGTATTTTACAAAAAATACAATTTTAACCATTGCAACAGGCTTAGTTTCTTATTGGTTCTTATCTTATATTTTATAGTGATTTATATTTTGCAGAAGTAATAAATTCTTTAAATGCTTCACACCAAATAATGATGGTATTGTAATCTTCAAAATTAATTTTTTTATCAAGTGGTACAATAAAGTTTTCAAATACTTTTAAATCAGCAACATATAATGCATTTTGTTTTATAGGCAAAAACTCATCTTCGTGTTCTACAAATTTTTTAGTTAAATAGATTTTATAATCAGGACCGGGCGCTACCTTTCCTTTAAGTGCAATTTCATTATTTGTAATCACTAATTGACCCTCACCCCAGTGAAAAAAATCATTACCACGTTGACCTTTTTTAAACTCCGCTTTGTAAACTGGATTTGATACCACCTGCTCGATTTGTGAGAGATTAGCTGATTTTGGCGCTGTTAAGATAGGTAAAAAATAAACCCCTAAAGCAAAACCAATTCCAAGAACTGCACCATGGGAAAATAAAAGAAAGATAAATTTCATACTTTAATACTAATAAAAGTTATCACAAATATCAAAATTTTTTGTTATTAATTAATAATGAATTTCATTAAAATTTTTATAATCCTATTGATTTCTATACTCCCTGCTTCAGCGCTAGAAAACTTTAAGATTAAAAAAATCTTAGATTTAGAAAACCCTTGGAGTTTAACATTTATTTCAAGTTCAGAAGCTTTAATTTCTGAGAAAGAGGGAAAAATTCTTTTAATTGATATTATTAAAAAAACTCAAAAAAATATTCAGCACAATCTAAATTTCAAAGTTGATGGACAAGGCGGTCTTTTAGAGATTTTAAAGCATAAGGATGATATTTTTATTTGCTATACTGAAGATAGAGGATCTGGCAAAACCAGCACATCTATTGCGAAAGCAAAATTCTCTAAAACAAATTTAAATTTTAAGAATATTTTTCAAGCTGACCCACCGATTAACTCTGGTTATCATTTTGGATGTAGAATGGTGATCCAAGATAATAAATACCTTTATGCAAGTGCAGGAGAAAGAGGTGGAGATAACATAGCACAAGATTCTAAGAAACATCCAGGAAGTATTATAAGAATTAACCTTGATGGATCTGTTCCAAAAGATAATCCAAAGTTTAAGGGTAAATCTGATTGGTTGCCTGAGATTTATCAAATTGGAATTAGAAATCCTCAAGGTATGACCTTATCTCCATTTAATAACAAAGTTTACATATCAAACCATGGGGCAAGAGGTGGAGATTTTTTTGGTGAAGTGAAATTTGCTAAAAATTATGGTTGGAAGATATGGTGTTGGGGTGGAACGAATTATAGCATGACAAAATGTGGTGAAGTTCAAAAGTGGGATAAAAGATTTACCAATCCTTTATATACTTGGGTTCCATCTATTGCGGTCAGTGCGGTACAAATTTACAGAGGTATTGAATTTGAAGAATGGAATGGTCATATCTTAATGACATCACTTAGAAACCAATCATTAAGAAAGTTGGAGTTTGTTAGTGATAATAAAATAGGAAAAGAAATGATTATTTTTAAAGATGATATTGGAAGAATTCGAGATATAAAAATTGGGCCTAAGGGAAAAATTTATTTGTTATCCAATGGCAATTCTGCCTTATGGGAGATGAGTAAAAAATAATGGAATTGTTAAATCAAAAAGTACTGTTTGTTGGAATTGCTCTATTTTTATTTATTTTATGTGAAAATCTGTTTCCAAATGAAAAAGCTTCATTAACAAAAAAATTAACAAGATCCTTTAAAAACATTTTTCTTTGGTTGCTCAATATTGGCTTAACGCCCATATTAATTTTACCCATCACGATTTATGCAACAACTTTAAATTTACATAATACTTTTGTTATTAATAATGTGATTGGACTCTTTATCTTTCATTTAATTATTTATGATATTTTTTTATATTTTTGGCACCGAGCGAACCATGAAATAAAATTTTTATGGAGATTTCATCATGTACATCATCTTGACGAAACACTGGATGTATCATCAGGTTTGAGATTTCATTTTGGTGAAGTTATTTTGAGCACTTTAGTCAGATGCGCTATCATCATTACATTTAATATTACTCTGGTAAATTTATTATTGATTGAAGCTTTAGTTTTAATTAGTTCTGCCTTTCACCATTCAAATATCAAGTTACCTAAAAATTTTGAAAAAATATTATCTTATGTCATTGTCACACCATCTATTCACTGGGTACATCACCATAAAAGACAAAGGGAAACGGATTCTAATTATTGCGCCATTTTTAGTTTTTGGGATTTGTTGTTTGGAACAAAATCAAATTTTAAAAGATATAAAGGAATGCCAATAGGCGTTGAAAAAGATAAAGACCAACCTATTGCAAAGCTAATTACTAGACCATTAAAATAAATGGAAGCTGTTCAACAATCAAATTTTCATTGGCGTTGTAAACATACATGGAAAAGAAGTGCAAAAAATACCATGTGGTGTTTAATTGGTTGTTCGATTGGTGATTTTGGAACCATATTATTTTTTCAGTTAACTCAAATTCCTTTTCCAGTTTTAGGTATTATGACGCTTGCAATCATTAATGGATTAATGACAAGTATTATGCTTGAGACCATTATTCTTATGAGACAAAATTTTAATTTTAAAGAAGCATTTAAAGTTGCAATTGGAATGAGTTTTATCTCTATGATCTCTATGGAAGCTGCGATGAACCTTACAGATTATTTTTTAACTGGTGGTGCGATGTTAACTTGGTGGGTTATTCCTATTATGCTATTTGTCGGCTTTATTACTCCTTGGCCTTATAATTATTGGAGATTAAAAAAATTTGGACAGGCCTGTCATTAATTAAACGTAGTCTAAAGGCAGTACGGTTGTTTCTTTTAACTCTTCTAAAGATGGAAATCCGCTCACACTTGCAAAGTCAATTTTATTAATCAGATCAAAATAAAATTCATTGTAGCTTTCAGAATTCTTAAGTCTTACTTTTAATAAATAATCAACTTCACCCATTAACCGGTGGCACTCAACAATTTGAGGTGTTTCTTTTACAATTTTTCTAAACTGATCTGTCCATTCTTTATTGTGACTTGTGGTTTTAATATGAACAAAGTAAGGGCGTTCTAAATTTAGTTTTTGTTTATTAAGAACCGCAACGCTCTTATCGATAAATCCTGCATCCTTTAAGTTCTTTACTCTTCTGTAACAAGGAGAAGGAGATAAATTAACTTTAGATCCAAGCTCTTCCATTGATATCTCACCATTTTCTTGAAGAATTTGTAGAATTTTTTTATCGATTTCTTTCATAATATTAAAATATTTTACTAACTATATTTGTTATAATAGCAATAACTTATCAGTTTATATACTATTTTATTCAATATTAGCTTATTTTACTACTAAATATTGATTATTTAGGATTTTATTTTACATAAGCATCAGTTCGGTAATGCTACCTAGTGAGTTATGGTTACTCCCTTATCGTCACTAGGTAGATAAAAACTGAACTAATGAACTGAACTGAATTTTTAAAAACTTAAAAAAGGAAAAAAAATGAAAAAAATATTAACAACATTAGTTTTGTTTTTCTTTGTAACAGTCGCTCACAGCGCAACACCTTTGGTTGAGGCGTCATGGCTAAAAGAAAACATTAATAATAAAAATGTTAAAGTCATTGAGATTAGCAGTAAATTTGTAAATGGATCTTATGATAAATTTAAACAAGGTCATATTCCTGGAAGCGTTTATATTGATCATATTGGTGACAAATTAATTACAACTCAAAAAGGTGTCATTGGACAGTTACCAGTTAAAAAAGAATTAGAAGCGCTATTCTCTAAACTTGGCGTTAAAAATTCTGATCATGTTGTTGTAAGTTATCTTGGCGTAAACTCATTAGATTTTGGAAGTGCTGCAAGATTATACTGGAGTTTAAAAGTTGCAGGACATGACAATGTTTCTATTTTAAATGGTGGATTAAAAGCTTGGACCGCAGCTGGTTACAAACTGGCTCAAGGTGAAACACAAATCACTCCATCTAATTTTAAAGTAAAGCTTAATGACAAATATGTTGCAAGTTACAAGGATGTTAGAAATGCAAAAAGAAAGAAAAACGGGTATGCATTAATTGATGCAAGACCTAAAGCTTTCTTTATTGGTGAAAAAAAACATCCTAAAATTCAAAGAGCTGGAACTATTCCAACTGCAGTGAATTTAGAAGAAGCAACGATTGTTGATGGAAACTTAAAAGTAAAATCAGCAGATGAGATTAAAGCTTTATTTGTAAAATCAAATGCAAAAGGAAAAAAAGGTTATGTTTCTTTTTGTAACACAGGTTGGTTTGCAAGTACGGTTTGGTTTGCTTTAAGTGAAGTTGCTGGAATCGAAAATGTAAAATTATATGACGGTTCTTTAGCACACTGGACACTTAATCCAAAAAACGAAGTTATTAACGGACAAATCTAATACTTAAAAATTAATGCGCGGTTACCATTAGCCGCGCATTTTTATTATGAGCGCAATTACAAAAAAAATTGATCTAACAGTTCTTGGCTACGCAGTTTGTGCAACATTATTATTTTCTTTTTTATTTTTTACACAAGTTGGGAATAGACACCTTTATGTTTTCTTAATTGGAATTGGACTTGGGGTTTCTCTTTATCATGCATCATTTGGCTTTACTGGAGGATGGAGAAATTTTATTGAACATAGGACCAGTTCTTCTCTTCGAGCCCAAATCATCATGTTAGGGCTTACGGTTATTTTATTTTCTTTTTTTATTGGTTCTAATAGCTGGATTTATAATGGTAAAATGATTGGAGCCGTTGCACCAGTAAGCGTTTCTGTTGTAGTTGGATCTTTTATGTTTGGTCTTGCTATGCAGTTAGCTGGTGGTTGTGGATCAGGAACATTATTTACTGCAAGTAGTGGTAACGGAAAAATGGCTATCACATTAGTATTTTTTATGATTGGCTCTTTAGTTGGCACTTATCATTTTGATTTTTGGAAATCGCTTCCTTCACTAGGAGGTGTTTCGCTTATGAATGAATTTGGGAAAGCGAATTCAGTTTTACTTCAATTAAGTGTTTTAATATTGCTTTATTATTTTATTTATAAATCCGATCAGAAAAGAAATGTTAATTTTAAACATTCAGATATTTTTGATTTTTCAAATTTTGATTTATTTAAAGGGCCTTGGCCTTTAATTTTAGGTGCAGTTTTATTAGTTTTTTTTAATGTTTTGATGCTGCAAGCTGCAGGACATCCATGGGGAATTACTTTCGCTTTTGGTTTGTGGGCTGCAAAAATTGTACAGTTTTTTGGAGTTGATGTAAGCAGTTGGTCTTTTTGGCAACTCTCTTATCCAAGCACAGCATTAGAAAACAGTCTCTTTGCAGATCCAACAACAGTTTCAAATCTTGGTATTATTTTTGGAGCATTAGCAGCTTCTGCACTTGCTGGTAATTTTTTTAAAGCCTCACTTATTAATAAAAAAATATTAATTGCTGCCATTCTTGGAGGTTTCTTCATGGGTTATGGTGCAAGACTTAGTTTTGGTTGTAATGTCGGTGCTTTATTTAGTGGTATTGCTTCAGGATCTTTGCACGGCTGGGTTTGGTTTTTATTTGCTTTTATAGGCTCAATGATTGGCGTGAGGTTTAGAAGGGTGTTTTATTCATGAAACGTATCGTTTACCTTGTTGTTTTAACACTTTGTTTAACCTTTGCTTTTTTAGATCATGACAGTAACGGAGTTGCTTATAATCCTTTATTCCATAGCCATGATGACAAAACAGACGGAGCATCCCAATCCATTTCTATGCCATGTGGGCTTGGTGGGTCAGAAAATCACAAGCATTAAATTTTTTTTACCATCCACAATTAAGCCATAATCCGAGAATACATGCTGCTCCGCTTAACTTAACAAAAGGCAAACTATGAGAGTCCTTATGTCTCTTGTAATGTTGTTCGCTGTAACAACACAAGTCTTTGCTAACACTGAAGTAAAAGAACTTAGCAAAGAACAATTCATCGAAATCCAGTTAAAAGATGGTGTGACTGCTGATGAAGCAGAACAAATGTTCGTTGAATTAGATACCGATAAAGATGAAAAACTATCAGTTGATGAACAAAGCAACTAATCGTTAATCTTTATTTAAAAATGCGGAGGTTTGCTTACGTTTCTCCCTCCGCATTTTTTAATTTAAATCCTTTTCTTTAAGTTTAAAGCAAATGTGATAGTTCACTCACATGCAATCAAATATAGTTCTATTTTTAGGAGCACTTTTATTTTGGTCAGCAACATGGAGTATTATTGGATTAACCCAGGTTAATATTGATCTAGATCCAACAATATCTGTATTTATTAGATTTATTCTAGCAGGTTTAATTATTTTAGCTTACGTAATTTTAACTAATAGAAAATTAATATTTTCTCTAAAAGAGCATCTTTATTTTTTTATTCTTGGTATTTTTTTATACAGCGGAAATTACATTTTTTTTTATCATTCAAACGTTTATTTACCCTCAAATATTCCAGCAACCGTTTTTTGTCTTTTAACTATTTTTAATATTTTAGGTGAGAAATTTATTTTTAAAAAACCTATAACATCAATGACATTATCTGGAGCTTTGCTTGGTATCACTGGAATCGGAATTATTTTTTACCAAGATTTTGTTAATTTTGATTTAAATTCAGGAACTACATTAGGATTAATGTTTGCGTTATTTGCTACTTTATCTGCGTCAGCTGGAAACTTAATTGCAATATACAATAAGAGAAATTACAATATTCCTCTCCTACAAAACGTGGCATTTGCAATGATTTATGGTGCCTTGGTTGCTTTTATTGTTTCATTTATAAAAGGAGCAGAGTTTTACATTCCAATAAATAATTTTAGTTATCTTCTTGGACTAGCTTATTTAATTATCTTTGGATCTATTATTTCTTTTCTTTGTTACATACGATTTATTGAAAATACATCTGCATCAACAGGTGGATATATTGGTGTAATTATGCCTATTTTAGCTCTAATTATTTCAATGATTTTTGAAGATGTAAAACCTGATATCTTTTTTCTCACAGGATTACCTGTCGCATTAATAGGTTTACTATTAATTTTAAAACAAGAATCTGTTAATAAATAAAAATTATGAAAGATTTTGCAGTTTATATTGGCACCGCTTTATTGTTTATTCTTCCAGTTGTTTGGCTTGTATTAACCGTTACAGGTTAAAATTATAGTCCTTTATTTTTCACAAAGTAGTCCATTCGGTCGATAGACTTAATGGAGTAATCAATATTCTTATCATCTCTTTTAACTTTGATTTTAACTGTACTTCCAGGTCCGCCTGCTTTCCAAGCGTTAAGATAAAATTCTTTCATCGTTTTTACATTTGTATTATTTACAGCAACAATTAAATCCCCTGCTTTAATACCAGTGTTAGCAGCAGGACCATTTTCATTAACTCTGGATACGCTAAGCTGGCCTGTTAAATCATCAGCAGATAAACCGAGATAAGGGTTAATATTTTTCGTTCTTCTTCCATTTTTAATTAAATCTTTAAGAACCGGTTTTAAGGCATTGATTGGAACGTACATATTGCCTGGTGACATAAGCCCTGGAGAAACCGTATCTGAGATATAAAGTGAACCGATACCTAATATTTGACCTCTATCATTTAATAAAGGAGTTCCAGCCCAGGCTTGGTTCATAGGATAAACATAAATAGGTTTATCTAAATAATATTCCCAGTAACCAGTAAACGATCTTCTTGAAACTGATTTTCCAGCAGAACCTTGTCCATGAGTTGGATAAGGCATGACAAATAACATCTCATCATCTTTAATTTTATCAGAGTCACCCATACGAAGTGGCGCAAGATTTGTTGGAACTATAGTTCTTAAAATACCAAAGCCTGTTTGATGATCGTAGCCGACAAGTTTACCTGGAACTGTTTTTCCATCAGGTAAACGAATATCAATTTTTTCTGCTTCAATAACAATGTAACCAATAGTTAGAATATGTTTTTTATCAATAACCACACCAGTACCAAGGCGCTCTGTACCAAGTGACCTTGCCGTTCTAGCATTTTCTGGAACAAAACTTCTCACTTCTACAATTGATTTATAAATTTGCTCAAACTGTTTTGATGTTTTTAATTTCTGCTGAGAATAAGATAAATTTGGAAATAAAAAAAAGATGAATAAAAATAAGAAATGAAAATATTTTATTTTCATAACTAAATCATAATCTTTTTAAGAAAAATTATAAATACAAGCTTTAGTTTAGTAAAATTTACTTATTTCTATTTTTTGACCACTCTTTGGCTTTATTCCATTTTTCTTCCATGGTGCCTTTAGGTTGTTCAATTGGAGCTTTTCTTGAAACTGGAGAATCACCGGTTACTTTTAAACCCAGCATAAAAATTCCAAATGCTGCAAGCATTAGCAATAATGTTAATTTCATTCGTGCTCACCGCCTGGATCTTTTTGATCAAGTTCAACTTTTTTCCCATCAACCCATAAGTTTTGACGTGATCTTGTTGTACTATGGTATCCATCATTTCTAAGATTGAATTGTCTCGCATTTTGAAAGGACTTCATTGTGAAGTAAACACCAATGATGACGAGCACGTGCCCAATGACTGAAGTTGATAATACCAGGCCCCAAACTTTATATGACCAAAACATCAGAGTGAAGATGACCGACCACATCAAAGATAAAACAACCAAAATTTGAAGTCTTACTGTTTTTGGAAGTGCTCTTAGATCATTTTGCTTATCATCAAATAATAACAAGCCAGCTTGGTATAAAAATTCTTTCATTAAATAACTTAATTAAACTATTAGAGGTGAATTGATAGAGTTTATTTCTTTAAAATCTCATCTTGAATGATTGGAAATATATTTTTCGCAATAATCTGAACACCTTCAATATTAGGATGTTTTCCATCGTCAAGATTAAGTTCAGGATTAAGAGCAACACCTTCTAATAAAAAAGGATAAAGTTTGATTTTGTATTTTTTAGATAGATCAGGATAAATTGAATTAAACTGTTTTGCATAACTTGTTCCGTAACTTTCTTGAGCCATCATTCCAGCTAGAATGATTTTGATATTTTTACTTTTTATTTTCTTTATCATCATATCTAAATTATCTCTCGTCACTTTTGGATTAATACCTCTCAGCATATCATTTGCTCCAAGGCATAAAAAAATAAGATCAGGTTTATCACCGATAGACCAATCTAATCGGTCTAACCCACCTTTTGTCGTGTCACCACTCACACTCGCGTTAATAAAAGAAATGTTTTGTCCTTCGAATTTTTTTTGTAAAACTTTATCTAAGTGATGATTTTGAGTTAACCCATAACCTGCCATTAAACTATCCCCAAACAGCATAACTTTGGTTTTAGCTACAGCTGAAACTTGTATTATGCAAAGCAAACACCATATATAAAATACTAATTTTCTCATGAGCACACTTTTAGAATTAAAACAAATTACTCTAAATTATAAGAATTATAATACCTCAGTTGAAGTAATCAAAGGAATAGATTTAAAAATTAACTCTGGTGAAAAAGTTGCAGTCGTTGGAAAAAGTGGTTCTGGTAAAACAAGTTTAATCATGTTGATGGCTGGACTTGAACAGCCCACATCAGGAGAGATTATTTTTGATCAGCAACCTATCTCAACATTTAATGAGGATGAGTTAGCTGATATTCGAAAGAAAAAAATTGGTATTGTTTTTCAGTCTTTTTATTTAATTCCAAATTATACTGCACTTGAAAATGTATCTTTGATTTTAGAGATAAATGGGATTGATGATTCAAAACAAAAGGCAGAAGATCTTTTAGTTCAATTCGGTCTAAAAGATAGACTACATCATTTTCCAACACAACTATCTGGTGGTGAACAACAGCGTGTTGCCATTGCAAGATCCATGGCAGTAAAACCAAAACTTATACTTGCTGATGAACCAACTGGAAATTTAGATAGCGAAAATTCTCAAATGATTTCAAATTTATTGTTTGAATATGCAAATAAAAATCAGTCTAGTTTTGTGTTGGTTACTCACGATCTTAAATTTGCAGAAAAGTGCGACCGTATTATTAAAATTGAAGACGGTACCATCGTTAGTTCATGATCAATCAATTTTCTTATGCCTTAAGAGATTTATCAAGAAGTTATAAGAAACTTTTTTCCATCATTGTCACATTATTTATTAGTTTATTTATTTTAAGTTTAATCATTAATTTAGAAACTGGATTAAAAAAGGAACTTCAAAATAATGCAAAAGTTTTACTAGGTGGTGATTTTGAAGTTGATACAAGAACCAAGCAAATTGATCAAAACTTTTTAAATGAATTAAAAGATAAAAGTACAGTCTCATCAACCATTGAATTTTCAACGATGTTAACGGGATCGTTAACTGATGATACCAATGCTTTTTTTATCAGGCTTAAAGCAGTTGATGATCAATATCCACTATACGGAAAAGTGTTTTCTAAACCAGAAAATGCAATGCAAAGATTGCAATCTGAAGATAATACCATCGTGGTTAATCGTAAAATTTATGAAACATTAAATTTAAAAGTTAATGATACGGTTTATGTTAAACAAGCACCATTTAAAGTCGTTGGTTATGTTGAGACGGTTCCAGACCTAGGACGCGCACTTTTATTTGGAGATTTTGCTATCGTCAGTAACCGTGCATTTGAAAAGTTAAATGTGACTTCAATTGGAAGCTTTGTAAACTATGAATACAAAGTTAAAGCACCAAACAAGGATGTTTTAGAATTTGTTTACGAAAAGTTAAAACAATTTCCAACTTATAAAATTAGGCTGCCAGAAAATGCAGCAAATAATTTAAAGCGTTTAATCTCAAATTTTTCTGAGTTTTTATCTTTAGTTTCAATAAGCGCTATGTTGATTGCGGGAATTGGAATCTCAAATACGTTGATCTCTTTTATTAACCAAAAAAATACCAGTATCGCTATTATGAAGTCGATTGGCTTTAAATCACAAAATATTAAACAAATCTTTTACATCGAAATTTTATTGCTGTTATTTTTAATTACTTCACTTGCTTATGTGATGTCTTTATTAATTATTCCTCAAGCTAATCACTTCATTACAAATCTTGGAATTTCTTTAGAAAGCCAATTTAGTTTCGTTAATTACGGGCTTATTTTAATGACAGGTTTTTTAGTAGTAGTGATCTTTTGTATTCCAACTATCTCATCCATTGAACAGATTAAAGCGACAAGTTTATTTAGAAACGTTTTTCAGCTCACTCGTTTTCAATTTGGAGCAAAAAATATTATTTTAATTTTATTTAGTCTTATTATTCTTTTGGGAATATTTTTATTACGCTCAGATAAACTTTATTACACGACAACTTACTTCGTATTTTTCTTTATTTTCTGTGGTGTTTTTTACCTTTTATCAAAGACGATTATTTACGTTCTAAAACAATTTAAAACATTCCATTCGTTGCCATTAAGATTTGCAGTTAGAAACATTATTCAAGATAGATCAATTTTCCCCATTACCGTTTTATCCCTTGGAATTGGTGCTACTTTATTATTAACGCTAACTTTAGTTGGGACGAATTTTAAAAGGGAGCTAGAAAAATCTATCCCTGAAATTGCACCAGATTTCTTTTATGTCAGTATTCAAAAAGACGTAAAAGACAATTTTATTAGTTATCTTAGTAAACAAGATCCAAATTTAAAATATGAGACAGTACCTATTGCACCAGCTTCTGTTGCTAAAATTAATGGTGTTGATCCGCTTACTTATATTAAACCATCTAATGACAGTTTTTGGGTCTTAGAGCGTGATAGAAGAATTTCTTGGAGCAATACACCACCTGAAGATAACCCAATTGTTGAAGGACAATGGTTTGATCTACAAAGTGATCAGTTACAAATTTCACTCGATGCAAAAGTTGCAAGAAATTTTGGAGTGAATTTAAATGATCAACTGACATTAAAAATTTATGGAAGAGAAATGACTGGAGTGGTGACCAGTTTAAGAAAAGTCGATTACAGAGATTTATCTATCAACTTTGCAATGATTATTAACCCAAAGTTTGCAAATCAATTACCTCATGAATATATCGCTACAGCAAAATTTTCAGATAAAAAATATATTAATGAAGCAAAGCTTGTTCAAAATTTCCCAAATATTTCAGGAATTAAAGTTGCAACTTATCTTGGAAAAATAACAGATCTTGTAAACAAGATATTTATGGCTGTGGTCATTATTTCTTCCGTAGTCGTAATTGTTGGTTTAATGGTAATCGCTTCAGCTGTGATTGTTCAAGCAAGACTTGGAATTTATCAAAATTTAATTTTTAAAATTTTAGGTCTAAGATCAGGTAAGTTAATTCAGGCAAATCTAATTGAGTTTTTAATTACCTATTTTTCCATATTTATGATTGCAGGATTGTTTGGAATATTTACATCAGAGTTTGTGATCCAGACTATTTTTAGATTAGGTTGGCAACTTGAATTTATGCCAGTCTTTAATGTTCTTGTCATTATTGGAGCGTTAACTTTATTTTTAATATTAGTGAATACTTACCGTTTCTTAAAACCAAGCGTTTATCCAATGGTAAGAAATGAGTAGTTACCTTCTGCCTTTTGCACTTGCATGTTTTCGTAAGATTTTTTGAGCATTAAATTTAGCTTCATCTGTTTTTTTAATTTGCCAAATTTTATCTCTTGCAATTTTAGATGATGAATGGTGATCAACAATGGGATGAGGATAATGTTTTCCAATTTCTAAATCCAAGTCCTTTTGCTCAAGGTAAGTTAATTTCCATGGTTCATGAACAAGTTTATCAGGAACGTTTTGTAATTCTGGAACCCATTTTTTTATAAACGATCCATTAGGATCTTGATCTGTAGATTGTTTGATAGGATTATAAATTCTAATAGTGTTGATACCTGTTGTACCAGATTGCATCTGAAATTGAGAATAATGAATACCAGGTTCATAATCTGTAAATAATTGTGCCATATGTTTGCTTGTTCTCTTCCAATCCAACCAAAGCTGGTAAGACGCAAAGGATACAAGCATCGCTCTCATTCTAAAATTTATCCAACCATTTGCTTTTAAATATCGCATACATGCATCAACAAACGGATATCCTGTCAAACCTATTTTCCATGCATGATGATATTCCTCATTAAATGAATTTTCTCTAAGTCCATCATAAGCACGGTTCATATTTTGCCATTCAATTTCAGGTTCATCATAAATTTTTTGAATAAAATGACAGTGCCAAGCTAATCTGCTTCTAAAAGAGCGTAATGATTTTACCTTGTTAAATGACATATTTTCTTTTTTAGCACTCGTAATGGCAAAATTAATTTCTCTTAAAGAGATGGTGCCATATGTAATGTGAGGGGATAACCTTGAACAAGCAACTTCACCAGTAACAGGTGAAGACATTTCTTTTTGATAATTTTCAGAACGCTGCTCTAAAAAACTTTGTAATAACGACAGCGCCTGTTTTCTTCCACCTTTTTGTATGTTGGTTCCATCAATTTCTTTAGTTTTAATTTTATCAAATGATGGAGTATCAACTTTTAAAAATTTACAGTTAATTTGAGCTTTGACTGGATTAAGATCTATAAAATTATTCCATTGTGAAGACCAAAAGTTACGCTTTCTATTTTCCAACTGAATTCCAAATTGCTGCTCTTGTTGCCAGAGTATATTTTTTTCTTTAAATAAATTTTTACATTTTTGATCCAAATCTAAAATGTATTGATTACGAAAGATTTGATTAGAATAGATTTCTTCAAATTTATATTTATTAATTAATTCATCTAAAACTTTTAATGTATTTCCATAATAGATATGAATATTAGAATTAAATTGATCTTTGAAATTTTGGTTTAATTCCTCTAGAGAATCTTGAGTAAATTTAAGATGATAAGAGCTTGAGGTTTCTAGCTCCCAATAATTTTGATCATAAATAAATACTGGCAATACCTCTCCATCCTTGCATGCTGCATTAAAAGCAAGATTATCTTCAACTCTCAGATCGTGTCTGAACCATAATATTTTTTTCATGATAATTAATCTTTGTTCTTATTTTCAGACAAAACGTGAAACAGTCCAAAGCCTGCAATAAAAAAAGGTAAAAACACTAACCATGTATTTTGATTTTTTGTTAAAGTCAGAATGGTCGAGATTGTTGTTAAAATAACATATAATCCAATTAATTCTTTTTTGTGTCTTTTCATAAAACCTTTATAAACAAATTATGATTCAATTTCATCCTTCAAGATCTAAAGCATTAGAACAACTTCAATCCTTTGTTGAAAATCATTTAGGGTTATATGCAAGGGATCGTAATTTTGATTTTGGACCTGAGAAAAGAACCAATACTTCTTGTTTATCTCCTTATGTCACTCACGGAATATTAAGTGAGAATGAAATTATTAAACAAAGTTTAAAACAATATTCTTTTTCAAAAATAGAAAAGTTTATCCAAGAAGTATTGTGGAGGACGTATTGGAAAGGGTGGTTAGAGCGTAGACCTAGTGTTTGGACTGATTTTATTAATGACCTTAAATATCTCAAAGTTGATTTTGAAAGTGATAAAAATTTAAAAGCTGCTGTTAATGGTAATACAGATATTGATTGTTTTAATGATTGGGTGAATGAGCTTAAAGAAACAGGTTATTTACACAATCACACTAGAATGTGGTTCTCATCGATTTGGATTTTTACATTAGATTTACCATGGCAACTTGGTGCTGAATTTTTTATGAAATATCTAAAAGATGGAGACCCAGCATCTAATACACTGTCATGGAGATGGACTGCTGGTATTCAAACTAAGGGTAAAAACTATGTTGCTCAGGAATGGAATATTAAAAAATTTACAAATGGAAGATATGACAAAGTTAAACTTAATGAAAATGCTATACCAATTGTATCTGATAAAGAATACGTTCAAATTGATCCAGATTTTACTAATAGTAATATTACAGAGAATCAAACCCTTTTAATTTTTGATAACCAACTTTGTTTTGAAAGTTCTGATTTTCAAGATCATAAATTTAAAAAAATCATGTTGTTGCAGAATACTAATCTTACACGATCTATCGAGCTTGATGATGAATTAATAAAATTTAAATCAGATCTTATTCATGATCAGCAAGATAGATTAAAAGATCATATAGAAGTTGAAGTCCGAGATATCTCATATTTGCATAACTTAGATTTGTCAGACAAAATTGCGCTATATCCAAACGTTGGAGAAAATCTTGGTTATTTGAATCAAAATCAAATTAAACTTAATTTTCTTTACCGAAGACTTGATCAAATAACAAATTCTTATTGTAAAAAGGGCTTTTTTAATTTCAAAAATTTTATTCCAAAGATTATTAGTCAAATATCCTAAACTCACATAGCCTGCCCGAAATTCTCAGTTGGGACAGAGTGATTTCAGGCAGAGGTTGTGAATAACGCGCGAATATTAAGGTTATATTACATTTGTATTAAAAGTTTATTTCAGTTAGTTTTCCTGAAAAAAATTAAAAGGGGGACAGAGTGAAAAAAATACTTTCATTTATCGTTGCTTTCTTATTTGCCACTTCGGCTTTTGCAAACACTGTTACGATTGTAACTTCATTTCCAAAAGATTTATCAGGTAAATTTAAAGCAGCATTTGAAAAAAAATATCCAAATATCAAAGTTGAGATAGTTGGAAAAAAGACAACAGCTGGAATTAAATATATCCAGGAAACTAAATCTAATAATACAACAGATTTATTCTGGGCATCTGCACCAGATGCATTTGAAGTATTAAAAGGTGATGGTTTACTTCAAAAGTATACTTCTAAAGCAAAGGGCATTCCTTCAAAAGTAGGATCTTACCCTGTTAATGATCCAGATGGTTTTTACACTGGATTTGCTGCAGCTGGATACGGTATCATGTGGAATACAAGATATCTTAAGGCAAATAAATTGCCTGCACCTCAACAATGGTCAGACTTAACTAATCCAGTATATTTTGGTCATGTTGGAATGAGTGCACCATCAAGATCAGGTACTACCCATTTAACAGTTGAAACTTGGTTACAAGGTGTAGGTTTTGATAAAGGATGGGCATTATCAAAAGAAATGGCTGCAAACTTTAAAACAGTTACAGCAAGAAGCTTTGGTGTTCCAGATGGTGTCAACAGTGGTGATTTTGGAGTTGGTATCGTGATTGACTTCTTTGGTTTATCATCAATTGGTAGTGGGTTCCCAGTAGACTTTGTTTATCCAAAAGTTTCTACTTTAGTGCCTGCAAACATTGGTATCATTAATAATGCACCAAACAAAAAGAATGCACAGTTGTTCATCGACTTCTTATTATCGACTAAAGGACAAGAAACTCTTTTAGATCCGAAAATAAGAAGACTTCCAGTGAATCCAAATACTTACTCAAAAGCGCCAAAAGGTTTTCCAAATCCTTTCAAGGATAAATCAATTGGAGCAGCAGTTAAGTTTGATGTTGATCTATCAAAGAGTAGATATAATTTGATCAACTCAATGTTTGATGTGATGATCACATACAGACTGGATGAACTTAGAGATGCAATGTCAGCAATTTACAAAGCAGAAGCAGCTTTAAAAAAGAAAAGCAACTCAAAGGCTAGCGCTTTAATTAAAGAAGCAAGAGCTTTAATTGCTAAAAATCCAATTAGTGAAGCTAAAGCTAACGATGCGGAATTTAACAAAATCTTTAAGAAAAAAAGAAAGAAAGCTAAAGATATTGAAAAATACGCTGGAACTAGACAGGCTGAAGTTGAAGCTGGATGGGACAAAGCTGTTGTAGCAAATTATTCTGCTGCAAAGAAAAAAGCTGAACAAGCTTTAAAGCTTTTATAATTCATTAAATTACAAGCCCCTTAAAAATTTTTAAGGGGCTTGTTTTTAATTATGTTTAAAAATCTTTTTTTAAATTCTACTTCTCTTATCATTGGAGTATTCTTATTATTATTTTTAGTTATTCCAATTGCACAAGTTTTTTATGTTTCTTTTTTAGATGTAAACGGAAGTTTTACTTTAGTTAATTTTTCAGATTTTTTTAAGAACCAATTATTTATCGAGTCTTTTTATAATTCTTTTTATGTAGCAGCGATGTCAGTGGTATTAGCTTCAGTTTTTGCACTCCCGCTTGCTTATTTTACGTCACGATTTAATTTTAAGGGTTCAGTAATTATTCAAAGTTTAGGTTTTATTCCTCTAATTATGCCACCATTTGTAGGTGCGGTTGCAATGAAGTTGTTTTTTGGAACGAATGGTTCAGTTAATTTATTATTAGATCAATATTTCGGATTTAAAATTCCTTTCATGGAAGGATTGAATGGAGTTATTTTTGTAGAGTCTGTTCATTATTTTCCTTTTATACTTATCAATTTAATCACCAGCTTAAATAACATTGATCGCTCGATGGAAGAGTCAGCACAAAGTTTAGGCTCAAAAGGCTTTGGTTTATTTAAAAGAATAGTTCTTCCGCTTTCAATGCCTGGTTATATTGCTGGTGCGAGTTTAGTATTTTTAAAAGTTTTCGATGATCTTGGAACACCATTACTTTTGGATATTAATAATATGTTAGCACCTCAGGCCTATCTTAGAATCTCATCAATAGGGATTAATGATCCGATGGGTTATGTCATTGCAGTTATTTTAGTTGTCACTTCAATTCTTGCAGTTTGGGTTGCAAAAATGGCTCTTGGTGGAAAAGATTACTCAATGCTGCAAAAGGGTGGTGGTGGAATGATTAAAAGAGAGATGAAACCACGTCAAAAAATTACAGCCTATTCTGTTGTTGGTCTGATTTTATTTTTAGTTTTATCCCCTCACATTGCATTAACACTTTTATCTTTTGGAACAATTTGGTCATTCAGCGTTCTTCCTGATGCTTATACGATTGATCATTATAAAAATATTATTTTCGAAAATAGTATTTTTATAAAAAATACGATGCTGTATTGCACTCTAGCTGCATTCATCGATATCGTTTTAGCATTCTTTATTTCTTACATTGTTCTTCGAACAAAAGTTAAGGGAAGACAACTTTTAGATTATATTGCGATGAGCGCACTTGCTATTCCAGGACTCGTATTAGGAATTGGATATTTAAGAACATTCTACTCATTTAACAACCCGTTAGATGGAAAACCACTCGCAAGTTGGTGGTTTATGATAGTTTTAATATTAGCAGTTAGAAGATTGCCTTATGCGTTAAGAGCAGCCAATGCAGCCTTAATGCAAATTAGTAAATTTTTAGAGGAATCTGCCGAGTCACTAGGAGCTAGAAAAACAACAATCTTTAGAAAAATATTAGTACCTTTAATGACCGGAGGATTGCTAGCTGGGTTTATTACAAGTTTCTCAACTGCAACTGTAGAACTTTCAGCTACGATTATGTTAGTTTCAACAGAAGTTGATGCTCCACTTGCTTATGGAATTTATTCATACATGCAAACAGCAGCTGGACGAGGACCTGGTGCAGCACTTGGTATGATTGGTGTATTAATTGTTGCGGTTGGCACTTATTTTTCACAGACAATCATAGATAAAAAATATAAGAAAACAGGAGAGGTAAACAATGGGTAATATTATAAACATTAAGAACATCAATGTTTCATACGGCAAGAACCATGTTCTTAAAGATGTAAATATCGATATTAAAGAAAAAGATTTTTTTACTTTTCTTGGACCATCAGGTTGCGGAAAAACAACATTACTAAGACTGATTGCAGGATTTGAACAATCACAATCTGGAGAACTCATTATCGATGGAAAAGAAGTTTCTAAACTTAATCCATGGGAAAGAGATGTGGGATTAGTGTTTCAAAACTATGCACTATGGCCTCATATGACAGTCGCAAAAAATATTAGTTTTGGTTTAGAAGAAAAGAAAGTTCCAAAAAATGAAATCGATCAAAGAGTTGATGAAGTTTTAGAACTTGTTGGTATGCAAGATTTAAAACAACGTTATCCTTTTCAATTATCAGGAGGACAACAACAACGAGTTGCTCTAGCAAGAACTATAGTAGTCAGACCAAAAGTTTTGCTACTTGATGAGCCTTTATCTAACCTTGATGCGAAACTTAGAAATCAAATGCGTATTGAATTACTAGAACTTCACAACAAATTACAAATTACAACAATATTTGTCACCCACGATCAAGAAGAAGCGAATTCAATTTCTGATAATATTGCTATTTTTAATGAAGGGGTGATCCAACAAGTTGGCGCTCCAATTGATTTATATAATCATCCAAAAAATTTATTTGTTGCTAATTTTTTAGGTACTATCAATGTGATTAAAGGCAAAATATCCAATGGTATCTTTTCTGATGGAAATGACTTTAAACTTGAAAAATTAAAAGTAAATAATTCTGATAATTGTTCACTATTAGTTAGACCTCAAAACATATATTTTGAAAAGAAAAACGATAGTGATCAAAATTTCAAAGGAAAAATTCAAAGTAAAGAATTTTTGGGAAATATCATTAGGTACCAAGTATTAATTTCAGGACAAGTTATGACTATTGATAGTATGCATGAGGGTAAAGAAAAAATATATTCTAAAAATGAAGATGTGGATGTATTTGTAAACCCTGAAACTTCCCAAGTCATTTAATGAAACTTTCAGATTACAAACTTATTATTTTCGATCTTGATGGAACATTGGTTGATTCCAAAATGGATATTTTGAATGCAAATAATAAAACACTTAAGCGTTTTGGATTTAAGCCTATCACCAAAGCACAAGTTAAAGGAATTGTAGGACAAGGCATTGTAGGTAACATTAATATTTCATTAAAAATGCAAAGAAGAACTGCAAGTGAACAATTAAAAAAAGAGATGTTTAAGTATTTTTATAATTTTTATAAAAAAAATCTTTTCGTAAAATCTACAGTATACCCAGGTTTAACAAATTTATTAAAAGCACTTAGAAAAAGAAAAATAAAAATTGCGGTAGGATCAAACAAATTGGAAAATTTAACAAAGATTGTCATCAAGCAATCAAAGTTAAATCAGTATTTTAAAATCATATGCGGTGGAAATACATTTAAACATAAAAAGCCTCATGCTGGATTTTTGAATGCTTTTGTAAAAAAGATGAAAATGAAGAAAAAGGACTGTCTATTTATTGGAGATAGTGAACACGATTATGAAGCAGCTCATAATTCAGGAGTTGATTTTTTATTAAAACAAAATGGCTTTACACAAAAACCTAATTCTTTTTTTAAATGCCCTCAGTTTAAAACTTACAAATCTTTAATTAAAAAAATAGATGGTAAGCGCACCAAATCATGAGCAGGACAAAGAATGTCCAAAGAAACATTTCTTTAAACTTTTGCATTAATTTAAATGCAAGTTTAACTTTTTAAATTTTGATTTAAAGCTGTAAAAATATTTATTGTGCGCCACATTCCCTTTTTTAAATAAAATTTGAGAATAATGGATACACTCGTGCGCTAATGTTGAAAGGAACTCTTTTTTATTTGGATATTCCGGTAACATTTCAAGCTCATAAGAAACTGTTTTTTTTCTGTTATTAAAAACCTCTACAAATTGACCCCAGGTTTTATTCATTTTTCTGATTTTAATATCATTAAATGGAATAAGCTTATTTTTAAAAAGCGCTTTGTTAAAAATATTAAAAAATTTATTAATATCTTTATAGGTCGTTTTATAATGCATCTCTCCTGTCAACACGGCATTAGAAATGCGTTTTGTATAATTTTTAAAAATGTCTTTTTTTACTTTTCTCATTTTTCCTGTAATCTCAATTTGGGCTGGCGGGTATATATGCCTATTCCCAAGAATGTCTAGATAATAAAATTTGGCTTAAACTGAATTATTCTTCAGTTTCAACTGGCTCTGATGAACGCTTTTCACGCTCTGACTTTATGAGTTCTACGGCTTCATCAGGGATCTCATCATCAGACTCTTCCCATGCTTTCACTTCATCGACTTCAAGGCCAAGCTTTTCTGCAACCTCTTCGACATCCATGTAAAGTTCTTCTAATGCTTCTGTAAATTCTTCCCAACTCATAATTGTTTAGCCTAATAGCAATTAAGGAATAAATATGAAATAAAAAATTAACTTTGACAATCTTTATCATCACCTTGAGGCAAGTACTGTAAATGCCAATGATAGCTTTCTTTACCTTGTAATACCGTGGTTTTTGCATGCCCCATAGTTTTGGCTTGATCGATTACAAATTTACTCACAAAACCTTGAAGCTCTTCCTCGCTCAATCGTACTTCTTTTTCATCATTTTTTCCAACAATACGAACCTTAAACATGACTTATGATTAACATCATAATTATGGTTTAAAACTAAATTAGTGTGGCCCATTACCTGGGCCACTAGGTTATAACTATTCGAGAATATATAGAGAAAAACGTATTACCTTTTAAAGTAATGACATGGCGTTTGCAGTTATCGCGATGGCATTAGCGATTAACAAACTGGCAAACAAGACAATTTTCTTCATGAATACAAAATAACTAATTCTATTGGATAGCACTAACGGTAATAACGAATACCTTGCATTCAAAGTTTAGATATCGAATTTTGTCATAACAAACCGTTGTTAAAGTCATAATTTAACATTATATTCTAATTATGAGTTCATTTGACGATAGAAAAAAAGGATTTGAAAAAAAGTTTGTTACTGACGAAGAGCTAAAGTTTAAAGTTAGCAGTAGAAGAAACCGTTATTTAGGTGAGTGGGCAGCAGGTATTTTGCAGCTTAAAGATGAGAAACAGAATGAATATGTTCAATCTGTTGTTAAAGCTGATCTTGAAGAAGCAGGAGATGAAGATGTGATCCGCAAACTAAAAGCAGATCTTAAAAATCACCATATTACGGAAGAAGAAATTAGAAAAAAAATCACAGAATTTAATCAAAAAGCTCAAGCTGATTTCCAATAATTTCTAACCATTATGCTTAGAGGTTTCTTTGTCATTTTACTCTTTCAGCTCATTGGTGAAGTAATTCAAAAGTTTTTTGCTCTTGTTATTCCAGGACCAGTAATTGGTCTAATCTTTCTACTCTTTACTCTTATTTATTTAAGAAGGGTAAAAATGAAAAAAATCTTAAATGTTAAAAAAGATGTCATGAGCACAGCAACAGCCATTACAAGTTATTTATCTTTATTATTTGTTCCCATTGGAGTTGGAGTGGTAATGCATATTTCTTACCTAGAAAAAAATCTTTACCAAGTACTTGGTGTTGTAGTGATTGGTACGATGCTAACGGTTGGGATTACTGCAAAATTAATGGAATATTTAAACCTATATCTTCAGAGAAAAAAGAAATGAACAGCGTTGAAACACTTTACCGAATTTGGGTTTATTTACAAACCGAGCCTTTGTTTTGGTTAACGATTACGATTGGAGCATTTTTAGTTGGAGATTATTTATATAAAAAATCAAATATTAATCCTTTGGTTAATCCAGTTGCTATTTCAATTTTAATCGTCTCTGGAATTTTAATCGTATTTGATATTGAGTATGAGCGTTATTTTAATGGTGCTCAGTTTATTCATTTTCTATTAGGACCAGCTACCGTTGCACTTGCCATTCCTATTTATAATCAAATTAAACTTATTCAAAAAGAAGCTTTAAGCATAACAATTACACTGTTAGTTGGATCCTTATTTGCAATTTTTATTACCTATTACCTTGCAAAAAGTTTTGGTTTAGATGATCAGTTAATTTTAAGTATGTTACCAAGATCAGTGACAGCCCCAATAGCTATGGGAATAAGCGAATTAATTGATGGCCTTCCATCACTTACTGCCATTATTACGATTGCAACAGGCATTATTGGTGCATCACTTTCAACTTTTGTTTTAGATTTTATGAAAGTGAAAGATATGACGGCAAGAGGTTTTGCAATTGGTTTAACTTCACATGGAATTGGAACTGCAAGAGCGATGTCACGAAATAAAACTGCTGGCATATTCTCTGCTCTAGCACTTGCCTTAAGTGGTGTTGCAGTTTCGATAATTATTCCTATTGTGATTAATGTTTTTAATTAATAGTATTAAATCATGAAGTATTTTTTAATTATCCTATCGTTATTATTTACTTATTCTGCACATGCTAATCATCACGAAGAAAAAATTACCATTGAAAGAGCGGGTAAGGGTTCTGAAATATTTAATCTTGGAAAGGAATTATACCAAGCAAATTGTGCTTCTTGTCATCAACCTAATTTATCGGGTCAAAAAGGTTGGAAGGATAAAGTTGATGCTGATGGTCACCGACTAGCACCTCCTTTAAATGGAGCAGGTCACACTTGGCATCATGATGATAAAACTTTGTTTTATATTATCAAATATGGACTAGCTAAACTGGTTCCAAAGTATGAAGGAAAAATGATGGGTTTTGGTGATAAGCTGAATGATAAGGAGATTAAATCAGTACTTGCTTATATTAAGTCTTTTTGGTCTAATGAATATTATCAATATCAAATGAAATTAAATTAATATGAGATTATTTTTTATTACAATTTTTACATTATTATTTTCAACACAAACCTTTGCAGCAGCAATGAAAATGGTTGGTATGAAAGGTAAAGCTTCTGATGTGACGAAAACTATCACAGTAAATATGTATGATAATTATTATGAACCAAAAACTATTAATGTAAAAAAAGGTGAAACGGTAAGATTTATTGTTGAGAATAAAGGTGTGTTGGTACATGAGTTTAATATCGCAACAATGAAAATGCATAAAAAGCATGGACCTGAAATGCTTGATATGATGAAGAATGGAATTTTACTTCCTAACAAAATTAATAAAGAGAGGATGAAACAAATGGCAAAAATGAACCATAAGATGGCTCATTCTCACTCCAATTCAGTTTTACTTGAACCTAAGCAAAAAGCAGAACTGATATGGAAGTTTACATCAAATGCAGAGCTGTTTGGTGGTTGCAATGTTCCAGGTCATTTAGAAGCTGGAATGATTTCTAAAATTAATATTAATTAATTTTTTTTATATAATCTAAATATATGACGATCAAAGCCTTATTTGTTTATGGCTCGCTTCAGCCTGGTGCTGAAAATGAGAGATATTTAAAACATATTAAAGGTGAATGGAAAGAAGGGTATGCCCTTGGAAATTTAGTAACCGAAGGTTGGGGTAGCGAGATTGGTTTTCCAGTTATTCGGTTAAATAACAAAGGTGATCAAATTAAAGGCTGGTTATTAGAGTCTGATGAACTTGATAAGAATTGGAAAATGTTAGATGAGTTTGAAGGTGAAGAATATAAGCGTTCTGTTACGGATATTTATTTAAAAGACGGATCTAAACAATTAGCTTATATTTATGAGTTAAATGAATAAAGTTTTACAGTTTTTTAATCACACCTTTATTGATTTAGGTAAACAGTTTCGTTTAAGTTACCTGCCACCACTGATGATTTATGTAGCCGCTGGTGTGAGTGGACTGACTGGAATTGTTGGGATGTTTTTTATTAAAGATTATTTAAATTTATCTGCTGCTTTCTTAGCAGGATTAGGTTTTTGGGCAGGAATTCCATGGGTTTTAAAAATGCCACTTGGGCATTTAGTTGATTTAATTTGGAGACAAAAAAATTATTTAGTTTTTCTAGGTGCAGGTTTAATCGCAGTCAGCTTAGCGGTGATGTATGGATTGATTATACATACCAAAGCCATGGCAGAAATTTTATCTGTGGAGACTTGGTTTGTAATCAGTGTTTTATTATCGCCTGTTGGTTATGTTATACAAGATGTCGTTGCTGATGCCATGACGGTAGAAGCAGTACCAACCGTTAATCATGAAGGGCAACCGTATTCAAAAGAAGAAACCAAGTTAATGCATACCACCATGCAAACCCTTGGTCGTTTTGCAATTATTGGAGGGACAGTTTTAGTTGCTGTTGCGAACATTATAATTTTTAGCAACACTGAAGGATTAAATGAAACTGAGAAAATATCCCTTTATGGATCAGTTTATTTATGGGCTCTTGTTATTCCTTTTGTATCAGTACTTGGTGTTTTCCTTTCTTTTTATCTAAAATTATCAAACCGGGTTGAGGTTGAAGAGACAAAAATTAATTGGTGGATTTTAGGTGGATCTTTTGTCTTTGTAGTTTTCACCATTAGTATTGGATCATTTAGAGTTCCTTTTGCACAAGAAATTGTTTTTCTAGGATCCATGGGAATTGTTTTGTTCCTAATGATGAAACTGATTAAAGAGCTTCCAAATGATCTTCGTTTTACCATTGTAGGAACTGCCATTATTGTCTTTGTCTTTCGTGCGATGCCAGGACCAGGACCTGGACTTTCTTGGTTTGAAATTGATGTTTTAAAATTTGATGAACAGTTCTTTTCAAAGTTATCTTTAATAGCATCTGTCTTAACGCTTACTGGAATTTTAGTATTTAGATCTTTTATGGCGAATAATTCTATTGCTAGAATTATTGTGATTTTATCTATTGCTGGGTCTGTTTTGTTTTTACCAAGTGTTGGAATGTATTACGGGTTTCATGAATGGACAGCGTCTGTTACCAATAATATTGTTGATGCTAGGTTTATTGCAATTGTAAATACAGCACTTGAAAGTCCTCTAGGACAAGTTGCCATGATCCCGATGTTAGCTTGGATTGCTAAAAATGCACCTGCTCATTTAAAAGCAACTTTCTTTGCAGTCTTTGCATCGTTTACTAATCTTGCACTCTCTGCAAATGCGTTAGGGACAAAATATTTAAATGAAATATTTATTATTACGAGAGAAGTGAAAGATAGAATTACTGATCAAATTCAAATTAAAACAGCTGCAGATTATTCAGAGCTTGGAATGTTATTAATCGTTGTAACCCTATTAACTTTAATTATTCCAATTATTACTGTTTGGTTTGTTCAAAAGTCTAGATTTCGCACCAAAGAATAATATTTTTTTTCTCTCCATTAAAGTGTAAGCTAGAGTTATGACCTGGTATTTATTAGGTTTATTATTTTTTATGGTGATTAGATGGGTGTTTGCTACACCTTATCAAAGTGAAATTGAAAGATATGAAGACAAACATAATTGGACATCGTTAGGGGGATGCTAGATAAATGAAGCTTAAATTACTTCGAGGACTAAAAGATATAAAAGAAAATTTTTCTTATCATACTGACACACCGGTTAGTGAAATAGCCCTTGAAATTAAAAATAAGAAAATTGGTGCAGTACCTATAGTTGATAATGAGAATAAGTTAATTGGAATTGTTTCAGAAAGAGACATTGTAACAAAAATGGTTGTCGAAGCTCGTGATCCTGACTTAACTTCAGCAAAAGATATTATGACAACTGATATTGTTAGCGCCCATTTAGATGATGATTTAGAAAAAACTATTGGAGTAATGAAAAGTAAAAATATCAGACACATGCCAGTGACTGATGAAAATGGAACTTTAACAGATTTTTTTTCAATTCGAGATTTTTTAAATGCAGAAATGAACTATAATTTGCAGGTTTCTCAAAAACATAAAAATGTTGTGCGTTATCAAATCGTTGCATCTGGATTATTAATCCTTGTTACTTTTGCAGGTTTATTCCTAGATTTTTTTGACAAAAAGTACACCATCACGATATTAACTGCTGTGTTTCTTATAATTGGTATTGCGTCAGTCATGACCATAAGAACAACACGAGATAAATCTGACGATTATTAGCAATCAATAAAAATTAGAGATTATTAAGCGGTTACTATCTGATCTTTAAATTGAGAAAATTTGCCTAAAACGAAGTCAATTTCTTTTTGTTCTAATTTAAAATCATTTAAAACTTTAATCACTATTTTTACAAATGTATTCCAGTCTTCTTCTTTAATATTGAGATGCTTATGTTTTTCTACAAGATCAATTTCTGTAACATTAGATTTATAACCCAATAAATGAGCAATGGTTTCTTTTTGAACTTCAATCAGTTTTGAAATGTCATATTTTTTGAAGAACTTATTATAAAATTCCTCATTTTTTCTAATTTCAAAATAAAGCTTTTCGGTAATATCAAAAATGGTTTCTATAGAATATTTTTTGTTTAACATCACGATACCGTCTCTAACCAAAGAGAATCTAATTTTTTAAGCTGGAGTGGATCACATTCTTTGATGAATTTCCAATATCTCCCACACGGCGCCATGTAGGATAAAGCCTTTTCTTTTTCTAAAGCTTGATCCATCACTTTTGAATTAAGTTGAGGCTCTTTGTTTTTTAAAGTCTTTGATAATTGATCTGGATTTAAAAAATCTGACATTTTGATTTTTGGAAATAGTAATCTTGATTGATCCTGCTCTGTTAAATTAATCATTCTACAACCATGAGATTTTGCAAAGGCTAGAAGCCTTGCTGATTTTGCTTCTAATGATTGAAGGGTAATGTCATCTCTTAAAGGATCGGCTTGTCCTGTTCCATAAAAATGACTTGGTGAATTTTTTGGATAAACCATATCACATCCAATGTAAGCAATTACATCAGGTTTTAATGCACCAAGCGCCCAATAGCCTGCAGTAAACGACATAGTTCCACCTGCATAAATAAATCCGCCAAATGAATTTTGTTCTGGCACATATTGCTTAGCGCTAATTAATTTATCTTTATCAAATGATGTCGGTTGTTTTTCTTTTGGAAAATCTTCTGGGTAAATGACATAGTCCCAATCTTTTCTTAATCTCCATGCATTATTAATTGCAACTTTATAAGTTACTGTCGAACAATCAATTGATTGAATTCGAGCAGCGTCAGGTGCACTTCCTACAATTAAAACTGTCTTCATAAATTCGTTTTATTTTTGTTATATTATAATACAGTTAAATCTTAAGTGTCATGGAAAAATTAAAACCAAAACCTTTTCAACTTTGGGCGTGGGCTTCAACGATCACCATTATGGCTGGTGCCATCACGGCTGCTTTTGGTTATTATCCGCTTTATAATTATATATTTTTAATTGGTAACACATCACTTGCTATTGTGAGTTGGTTATGGAATGAAAAATCTTTAGTTTTTCTAAATGCTGGGTTAGCAAGTATTTATCTTGTTGGATTAATCAATCATCATTTTGGATAACTGATTACCACCAACCCATTACTCTGCCGTTACCAATAATAATCATTAAACAAGTGATAATATGTAATAAGACCCAAAAAGATCTCACCATCAGTACTTGTTTGTCATATGGCTTAGTTTTTTTATCTGAAAAACTACCAAGCGCATACATGAATACTTTAAATATATTGTTCATTTTAACCTCCGTATTTTTTTTTAAAAATATATCATTCTAAGATATAACAAGTTCAAAAATGCATTCATTAAAAAAACTTTATTCAAATTTTATCAATTCCCTTAACGGTTTAGGGGCAGGGCTTAAGGAACATTCTTTTGTTATGGAAGTGATAGGTGGTGTAGTTTTAATTCCTTATGTGGTGATCGCAAATTTAGAATTATTTTTTAAAATCAGTATTGTTGCCGTTTATTTTCTCTTATTGGCATTTGAATTACTGAACACTTCAATTGAAAAATTATCAGACAAAATAACAACTGCATTTGATGAAGATATTAAAAAGATTAAAGATTTATCGAGTGCAGCCGTATTTTTGGTCTTATTAGTTTTGGTATCTTTAATTATTATATCCATCATCATTTAGATGAACAAAGAAAATGCATCAAAGCTATGGAAGCGTATTCAACAAGCAGGAGATGAATTACAAGGGAAACTTCCAGATCATCCAAACCATCCAAAAGGCAGAAACCCATATGCTCATGTTGCGATATGTGTGAAAAATAAATTTAAACTAAGTTATAAAGATATACCTGATACTTTTTATGATGATGTGCTAAAGTATATTGATGAGCTTGTTGCAAATCCAGAGTAAAGTTTTTTAATGTTTGAAATTTTTAAAATCAAAAACATCCCACAAAAAAGCTGGAGTTCAGAAAAACCACTTAACTTTAAACCAAAAGTTTCTACCTTTCTTTTACTTTGTATAGGACTAGCGATCTTTGGATTAGGGGAAGGGTTGTTATTAGTTTCAACCACAGGAAATTCTCCGTGGTCTGTATTAGCAGAAGGAATTACTAAAATTACTGGAATTACGATTGGAACCTCAACGTTTCTTGTCAGTGTCGGTGTATTATCGCTTTGGATATTTTTAAAACAAAAGCCTGGTATTGGAACGATAATGAATATTATCATTATTGCAGGTGTTATTGATTTAACGTTAATTTATTTTGATCCACCAACATCAATTGTTTCAAAATATATATTAGCAGTCGTTTCTGTTTTATTAGTTGGCCTTGGAAGTGGGATTTATTTAATAGCTAATCTTGGTCCTGGTCCTCGAGATGGTTTAATGACCGGGCTTACTAGAGTTACGAATTTACCTATAGCATTTGTCAGAGCTTCAATTGAAATTAGTGTGGTTTTAATCGGCTGGTACCTTGGAGGAACCGTTGGAATTGGAACACTCATCTTTGCCTTTGGAATAGGCCCAGCTGTTGCTGCCAGTTTATATTTAGTAAACAAGATCTAGAGTTTATTTTTTTAAATAATTTCTAATTTTATAATGAATTATTAATTTATCTTAATAAATAACATCCATAAACCTACAAGAAACAATGAAGTAGCGAATACATAATTTAGTTTTTTTGCATATGCTTCATTTCTAAATTTTGTTCCTAAAAGGTCACCGAATATTGTCCAGAGAGTAAATGAAAGACAGTTATTAAGAGTAAATATCACGCTTATTAAAACTACTTTTAATAAACTCTGATTATTGTTTAAAAAAATTGTAAACATCAAAGAAATAATTACATAGGCTTTGGGATTAAATATTAAAAGAATTACGCCATCAGTAAAAGTTGTGCTTATATCTTTTGTTGTTGATTTATATGCTCCTGCTTTGAGAAATTTATATGAGAGAAAAATCACATATATTGAACCAATAATTTTTATGTACTCATAGTAATCCTCAATAAATGAAAAAAAAAATCCAAAGCCAAGACCTATTAATAAAGTGACTATAATAGTAGCTAAATGATATCCAAAATTTGCTGATAAGGTTTTTTTGAAACCAAACTTAGCACCACTTGCAGCAAAGAACATATTTCCTGGTCCTGGACTAAAAGCCAGAGGAAAAAGAAAAATTAATAAAGCAACAATTTCTACAAATTTCATGATTTCAATGTTTCTATTATTAAGTGTTAATCCAATTAATATTAGTGTTTTTTCATTTTAAAAAAATTACTCCTTTATAAATAATTCACAGGTCACATGTTAGATTGCTTTTTATAAGCTTTATTTGATAATCTTATTTAAATGCTTCGTCTTTCCATTGCAGCAGTTTTAACCTTAATTGCGTTTGCATCAAATTCTGTTCTTAACCGAATGGCCGTTGCGGGTGGTCATATTAGTGTGGGTGATTTTGCCATTTGGAGGGTGAGTGCTGGGGCTGTTGTTTTAATTGTGATTAGTTTGATTTTAAGAAAAGGAGAGGTGGTTAATATTTTGTTTTCTTCTCCAAAGCTTAGAGCGTATGGTGGAATTTATCTTGCAACTTATATGCTTGGATTTTCATTTGCTTACCTTGAGCTTGATGCAGGACTTGGAACGTTATTGTTATTTGGTTCTGTTCAACTGACCATGTTTAGTGCATCGATATTACTTCGTGAAGTATTAACGATGAGAAGAATTTTAGGATCGGTGATTGCACTTGGTGGATTAGTTTGGTTGTTGTTACCAGAGGGTAAAATTACATTACCTTTTAATGCCGTTCTTTCGATGATTGTTGCTGGGATTGGTTGGGGCGGTTATTCTTTACTTGGACGACAAGCAAAAGATCCTATTCCAGAAACGGCTATGAACTTTTGTGTAGCACTTATTATTTGTCTCACTGCATTATTCTTGTTTCCTCAGCCTAGTCCAACACCCACAGATACAACAGGTTTAACTTTAGCAATCATATCAGGTGCGATTACAAGTGGATGTGGTTATTCTTTATGGTACACCATCCTTCCACATCTAGGTGCTGCACGAGCTGGCCTTGCTCAACTGAGTGTTCCACCCCTTGCAATATTTGGTGGTATACTTCTTTTAGACGAAGTTTTAACTCTTCACCTCATCCTAGCCAGCCTAGTCGTAATCGGTGGAGTTGCTTATGGTCTTACAAATTCTAAAAAATAAATAAATTTTTTTAAATTTATCTTATTATTTCACTTTGCAGTTTTTCATTCTGTACATTCCAGATTGACCAGTTGAACTATCTTGTTGCCTTACCGTTATTTCTCCTCTGGAAAGTGAAATATAAACATCTCTTTTATCAAATAGCTTAGATTTTATTTCCTGCTCTTCAATACCGTATAAGCTAATCATTTTTTTCATCTTTGATTTTTGCCATTCTTCATACGAATTGTATTTATACCATTTAGTTATTTTAAATTTTCGAGTGAGATCTTTCTTAAAATAATGATAGATATATTCATCATCTATAGCCCAGTCCCATATTTGATTTTTATAATCACATGATAATTTAAATTTATGGTTATTCGCTTTTGATATTCCAGAAGAAATCATAAGAATTATAAATATAATTAAATATCTCATTTGATAACTCTCAAGAGGGGTGTTTTGATTGCTTCAATGTCGACAGTGATGTTTTTATAGTCATCGTCGTATCTAACTTCTATTTCTTGTTCTGGATCAAAGTTTTTTAACAATGAATTGACTGATTTATCAAATTCTTCGCAGGTAATATCTCGGTTAAACTTTGCTGAGATATTTTTAATTTTATTATTCTTCATATCAATTGTGGCAACTTGTAATTTTTTAGTCTCAAAATAGCTAAATTAATATTTGAAAAACACTATATGAAAAAACTATTTATACAATCCTTACTTATCCTTTTTGTTTTAACCAACCCTTCCTTTGCTGAAAAGAATTGGAAGATTACCACCTTTAAGAAATTTGTTTCCTTGTCGTTTGATGGAGAGGTTACTCATGGAGATAAACTTTCTTTTAATTTTCCAAAGAAAAACTGCAATAAAGTGAATTATTATTTCTCAGCTTATTCTGCTGAAAAAAATAAAGACTTTTTAAATCTTCAAGGTCATCAAGTTCCATTGGTGATTAATGGAGTAAAAACCTGGGGAAGGGCAGTTTATACCAGTCCATTTCTTATGGGTCATAGAGCCATGTTTTATTTAGGATCTGATGATGCAAATGATTTATCAAAGTTTTTTAGCCGTATTACCAATTATCAAATTAAAATCGTAAACCGAGGTGGTTTCATCGCCAAAGCTTACTTTGATATTGATCACAACAAATGGAACCTTGCAGACTCAACCAAGGCTTTCAACCAAGCCATCAACACCTGCAAAGATTATAGTGAACGAAGGTTATCCTAAAATAGCTAGAAACCTAAGTCTTAAAGACTAAAATTGATCTACCAATTACTTTTGTTTTAACTTTATTTTTTTTAAAAGATGCTACAGAAGCAAGAAAGAATTTTTCTAATTCTTCAAAAGTATCAAATGTATATTTCATAACACTTCCAATACTTGAACTTAGATATTCTGGTTTTATTAGTTTTTTATCATCCATCATTTTCTTCCTTTAGTTAAGACCACTTTCCCACCAATATTTTTCAAAGGTTACATTGATTAACCTTTTGTCATAAATGCATCTCTCAAATAAATTGAAGTCACTTTTAGCAAGCTGATACATATGAAAGTAGGGAAGTGATTTTGTTTGTATGTAGTTATTTTTAAAATAACTCAATCTTTTTTCTTTGTATTCATCAATAGAATTTTTGTTAATTTCGTATCTTTTTATACATTCTAAAGGGGAAAGGGTTTTTGAATACTCTAATTCTCCAAGATTTTTATATTCTTCAAGTTCATCCTCAGAGACAAACCAACCCCAATCACAATTATTGATACGATAAATATTTTTTTCTTTAGATTTTTGAGTTTTAAAGCATGAAAACAAAACTGCTTTATCGTAAGCCAATAAATAAACTCCTTTTTTAAAATATCGGGATAATTTCTATTTAAATACTAATTGTGTTTATTTTATGGAATTAGGAATAATTTCTGAAAACTTGTTAACATTTTTTTTATAAGTTATAATTAAATATCCGTGATTTAGAAAATTACTCTACTTGCTGCGGATTAAAATAAAACGCTAAAGGAGATATATGAAACAATCTAAAAAAACTACATTTCAAATAATGTATGAAACCGTCATGGAGAATGGTGGTCCAACAGGCCCATTATCAAAAGCAGTTGTCGATGCTTTTGAGGGCAAAAATCAATTTCAGCAAAGAGAAAATAAAATTATTGTTAGTTTTATAAAAACTAAGAATAAATTATCAACGGATTAAAAAAGGCAGTTTTTAAAAAACTTTTTGTATATGCAAAAACAGTTTATAAAAATTTAATGTTCAAGTTTAAAATTCAAAATAGAAGATATACAGGAAGTAAATTTAAATTAATTGATTGGATTGTTAATGAAACTTCTAAAGAATTTAAAAAGTTTGATAGTTTTTTTGATATTTTTTCAGGAACAGGTTGTGTTGCAAGTAAATATATAAATAAGAAAGAATTAATTATTAATGATTTTTTATTTTCAAATAACGTTATTTATAATGCTTTTTTTAATTCTAAAAAATTCTCTAAAAATAAATTATTTCAAATATCAAAAAAATTTAATCAAATAAATTCAACTAAAATATCTGATAACTATTTTAGTAATAATTTTGGTAACAAGTTTTTTAGTAAAAATGATGCTAGAATAATTGGGCATTTAAGACAAGAAATTCAAAAAGAAGATTTTACAAAAATTGAAAGGAATATTTTATTAGCATCATTGTTATATTCTGCAGATAAATGTGCAAATACTGTTGGCCATTATGATGCTTATAGAAAAAAAATAAGTATTAAGGACAAGTTTTTTTTTGGACTAATAGAGCCAATGAATGTTAAAGCAAAAATTTCAATTTTTAGAGATGATGCGAATATTTTGGCAAAGAAAATCAAATCTGATGTTGTTTATATTGATCCCCCATATAATTCTAGGCAATATAGTCGCTTCTATCATGTTTTAGAAAATTTAACTAAGTGGAGAAAACCAAAATTATTTGGTGAAGCATTAAAGCCTGAACCAGAGAATATAAGTGAATATTGCAAAACAAATGCCGTTAATAAATTTAATGAATTAGTACAAGATTTAGATAGCAAAGCATTAGTTGTTTCATATAACAATACTTACAATTCAAATAGTTCATCGTCTAAAAATAAAATTACGCTAGATCAGATCGAAAAAATATTAAAAAGTATAGGTAGAACAAAAATTTTAAAAAGAAAACATGCATATTTTAATGCAGGAAAAACAAACTTTGAAGGCCATCAGGAATTCTTGTTTATAACAATAAAATGAAAAAAGTTATTAGATCGCCACTTTTTTACATGGGAGATAAGTACAAATTAATTAATCAACTAATTAATTTTTTTCCAAAAAAAATAAATAATTTTTATGAACCATTTGTAGGAGGTGGAAGTGTTTTTTTAAATATTAAAGCTAAAAAATATTATTTAAATGATTTAGACAAAAATTTAATTTTGTTACATAATTTTTTGATTTCATCATCTAATAATTCAAAAAAATTTTTTAGAGATTTAGAAAAAGTTATAACTCATTATAGATTATCTAGATCATTCCTAGAAGATATAGTTCCAAGAAGTCTAAAAAATAAATATAAAAAAACTTATTATGCAAAATTTAATAAAGAATCCTATACCCAATTAAAAAATGATTTTAATAATTCAAAGAAAAAAGATTATTTAAAATTATATATTTTGTTAATTTATGGTTTTAATAGAATTTTAAGGTTTAATTTAAAAAATGAGTTTAATCTACCCGTTGGTAATGTTGATTTAAATAAGAATACGGAAAAAGCTTTAAATGATTATTTTATAGCAATCAAAAATAAAAAAATTAATTTTAGCAATTCAACATATTCAAACTTTTTAAAAAAAATGAATTTTTCAAAAAATGACTTTATTTATTGTGATCCTCCATACTTAATAACTTCTGGTGAATATAATAAATTTTGGAATGAAAGTGATGAAATTGAATTATTGTCAATTTTAGACAATCTAAATAAAAAAAAAATTAAATGGGCTCTTTCCAATGTTACAGAATACAGAGGTAAAAAAAATAATATTTTATTAGATTGGTCAAAAAAATATAAGGTAAATAAAATTAAAAGTAATTATATAAGCTTTAATGATAATTCTATTAAAAATTTTAAAGAAGTTTTGATCACTAATGCCACGAGATAAAAAAAATAGAATTCTTTATTTAGATACTTCTCTTAGAAACCCAGAGAGAGTTAAAGATTTTTTAACAGTATTGTACCCGTTCAATAATCAAGTGTTAACAGAGGATCTTGCTACAGAAGTTGAAAAAAAATTGATTATGGAAGGTTTGTTTAGACCAAATGTGGTATCTAGATCGAGTTCTTTAAAAGACAAAACTGAATTTACTGAAAATGAGGCTCAAGAAATTATGAACCTTGCACCTCAAGACCACAGTGGAGAGGGTGTTTCAGGATGGAGCGCAAGATTTAGAACTCATTATTTTAACATGAGCCAGCTAGGATATATATTTGCTCCGGAGTTTGGAGAAAAAATTCTTTTTGGTGAGTCAGGTATTAAATTAGTTAGTTTAAATAATGAAGAGAATGGAAAAATTTCACAATTGCATTGTAATGCCATGTGCAAGTTTCATGCAAATAATCCTTTTATAAACAATGCAAATGAAAATATTCCGTTAATTTTAATTATAAAATTAATAAAATTATTTATATTAAAAACTGGCAAAGGTTTGAGGCCCAATGAAATTCCTATCATTATTTGTTGGAAGAATAACAATGCAAATGAACTTTATGGATATATAGAAAAATTTAGAGAAGAATCAAAGAAAATTGATAATGAAAATATAAATCTGACCAAAAAAAACGAAAAGAAAAATATTTTAACTTTAAAATATTGTACTAAAATTTTTGGTGATGAATGGAAGGTTAAGGAATATGATAAGGGAATTAAAGTAAAACTCTCAGGAACTTTTACTAAAGATACTACAATTCTAAAAGATTATCCTGATACATATTTTAGATATATTAAAGAGAGTACTTTAATTTATAAAAAAAAAGTTAGTGGAAAAACATATTTAGTACTTGATGATAAACAAATGGAATTAATAGATTATATTTTAGAAAATTATGGAGATTTAAAAGAATTTAATAATAAAAAAGATTATTTTGATTTTATTTCAAGTGTTGATAATAAAATTTTTTCAGAAAATCTTGTAGAAACACTACCTGAAAAAGAATTTTTAACTAAGTGGATTGAGGAATTTGGCGAGAAAACAATAGAAAAGGAACTTTTAAAATTAGCTAAAAATCCCACCGGGTCTAAAAGCGATAATGAGTTTTTAAAAGATATAGCCCCTTCTTTAAGATTAGAGTGGCTTTTAGCTTTATTTATTTTTAATAAAGTTAAAAACTTAAGGGACTTCAAACCTTACTATCATATAAATGATGATGGACAGGCTATTAGACATGCAAATGGCGAAAGTAATAATCACTCAGGAGTAGATGGTATAGCGTTTATAAATAATTCATTTTTTACAATTGAACCAACACTATTAACCAAAACAAAGCAATATTATAAAGAAAGTTTTAGTAATCATAAACATCTATTAAAAGAAATGGAAAACTTTCCAGAAAAAAAAGGTTATTGTTTACAAATAAGTCCAGAACCCTCTTTTGAAACATTGCAGTATGCAAAAAATGAAAAGAAAGAAACAGATGTAAATTTAATACCTGTTTCAATACAAAATTTTATTGATAAAATAAATAAAACCGGAGATTTAAAAAGTTTAATAGCGAATTAATTTTATATGAGAGAAAAAACACGAGGTGTTCAGGATAAAATATTTGATTTCTGTAAATCCGAAAAGAAACACACAAAGGAAATTGCAAGAATGTTAAATGATATGAATATTAATACTCTAAGAACAGTTTATGTTTATCCTATGGTTAAACAAGGTAGGTTAAAAAGAGTTAATGCAAGGTATTATATTTCCGTTACTGGCTTTAAAAAAGTAACACTCGATCAATGGAAAGCCCTTGGCCTGCCTGAAGAAATAAATTCAGTTTCTTTTGTAAATAAAAAATAAATATTAAATATAATGAGTCTTGATGATTTAGAAAAACAGAAACTTAGAGAAGAATTAAATTTTAATATTCCTAAACTTGAAAAAAGTGGTTGGTCTGAACAGCATTTAGATATTCTGAAAAAACATTTTAGTTTTTATGTAGCTTTAGTTAATGGTAATAGAGAACCTTCAAAACCAGAGCATATCGACTTTATTAAAATTGCCAAAAATTGGCAAAAGGAAACACCAAAAAATATTCATGAATTAATTTATACAAATTATATTAAGTTTCAGACTAACCTGAATATTAATGAAGCAATAAAAAGAAAAGAAAAAGTAAATGATGCAATGTTACCACCTCCGGGTTGTAGATCTTGGCCGATGCACAAAGATGATAAGTATGATTTTAGAAATAAAGCTTTTGAGTTTGAAGATTGGTTTGATGATTGGAAGTATAGATGAAATTTATTAATACCATAACACCTTACATCACCTCTATATCACATAGTGCTTTAGATTATTCGCAGAAATACTTAGTTGATGTACCTAAAACTTGGGTAGAAGATATTCGCCATGTTAATTTTGGAGAGTTGTTAGCTTCTGCAATTGGTCCTTTAGCATTATTTTATAATTGGTCGAGTGCTAAGAAAAAGGAATTTACTGAACTTGCGACAGGTACACTTGCTAGTTCTTTTGTACATGGCGATCCAATTACAGCATTAGGAGCTATTGTCTCTCTTGCGCATGGTTTTGATAAATCAGTTAATTTAAGAGAATTTAAATGGGCTGCTGCTAAAGGTTTAGCAGGGGTAGGTGCCTTTGCGATTACTACTAAGGTTATTAGCATTCCAGTTTTTAACTTTTTGGTAGCTATTTGTGCTGCTGCTACAGTTAGAAAAGTTATTGGCTATTTAAGAGTATTAGAGTACGTCAAACTCATGAAACAGTTCAAGCCAGTCATCAAAAAAGCTCTTTCAAGAAGAGAACTTTTAACTTTAAATTTATTTAAGTTAAAAAAAATATAATTCATGAATGATTTTATCTGTCCAGAGTGTGGGTCTAAAGACCGTGGTTTGGTCACTCACAATCTTGGAAATATAAGAAGGAGAAAAAAAGATCTTACTACTGGTAAGAATCATGCTATGTTTTGTTTATTAGTTAACATTGTATTGGGAAGCTAATGGTTAGAGTTCTTTATTATATTTCCTTACATGTGCTGATTAAATTATGATGGAAATAATTGTTTATATTACCTGTGGTTTGGTTGTTGGATTTATTCTGTTTTCTTTTTTAAAGAAAAAGGATGGGGGAGATAGTTCTGTTTTAAGTACCCAGCTTAGTGAATTGTCTCGTCGTTTTACAGTCCTTGAAGAAGCAGCAAAGCAAATGGGTTCCATGCAATCTTCCATTGATACGACATTTAAAAACTTTCAGAATATGCTTGATGATAAACAAGAACGAGGTGCATTTTCTGAAGTAGAGCTTGAGAAATTGTTACGTGATCGTTTGCCTGCAAATTACTTAAAGTTTCAAGAAACTTTGAGCAATGGAAAACGGGTGGATTGCTTAATTGATTTTGGTGATGCGAATTCTAGAATTGGAATTGATAGTAAATTTGTACTAGATAATTTTAAAGTTTTTAAATCATCAGAGTCTGAAGAGGAAATTAGAAAATATAAAAAACTCTTTGAAGAAGATGTGATGAAAAATGTTAAAAAAATATCTAGTGATTATATTATTCCAGGAGAAACAGCACCACATGCCATTATGTTTGTAAGATCTGAAAGTGTGTACCGTTCAATTCAAGATAGTGAAAATGATTTGATGGGTAAAGCTCGTGAGAAAAATGTATTAATTGTATCCCCGTCTTATTTGTGGGGATTACTCAATACCCTTCGTGTTTTTTTAAAAGATAGTGAAATGAATAAAAAAGCTCAAATGATTATTAAAGAAATAGGGTTAATTGGAAAAGATATTGGAAGATTGTCTGAAAGAACTGCTGATATTGAAAAGCGTTTTAATTTGGTTGCTGAGCAATTTAGAAACGTAAAAGTTTCTGCGGATAAAATTCAAAGCAGAGCTGAAAAGATTCAGGATTTAGAAGGCATTAAAGTTGAGGAGATAGAAAAATAATGAATTACGTATTTTATGATTTTGAAACTACGGGGAGATCTTCAAACTGGGATCAAATAATTCAAGTTGGAGCTATTCTTGTTAATGATACTTTTGATATCTTAGATCGTTTTGAATCAAGGTGTTCATTAAAGCCTGGAACGGTTCCTGAACCTGGTGCGCTGCTAGTGAATAAAACAACACCTGAAATGCTTAAGAAAACAAACTTATCTCATTTTGGAATGGTGCAAATGATGAAAGAGACTTTTGAAAAATGGTCTCCTGCAATGTTTATTGGTTATAACAGTCTAAGTTTTGACGAAGAGTTTTTAAGAAAAACTTTTTTTAAATCATTAACCGATGTGTACTTAACTAATACGAATGGAAATAAGAGAGGAGATATTTTAGGTTTAGTCAGATCAGCTCACCTTTATTACCCAGAATGTTTAAAGACACCAATTTCAGAAAAGGGAAATGCCGTATTTAAACTTGATCAAATTGCATCGATGAATGGAATTTCACATGATAATGCACACGATGCCATGGGGGATGTTTTAGCAACAATGGGTATGGCAAAAATTATTGCAGATAAAGCTCCTAGTGTTTGGAAGGCAAGTTTAATGACGATGAGCAAACAAGATGTTGGAAACATTGTTCAAAAAGAAAAATTGTTTTGTGTAAATGAATATTTCTACGGTAAAGCTAGACCCTTTGTTGTTTCATTTGTTTGTAATCATCCGGTTTATAATTGGCCGCAGTGCTTTGATTTAAAGAATGATCCTGAAGATTATTTTAATATGGATATGTCTACACTTAAAGAAGCGATGAAAAAAAGTCCTAAGATTTTAAGAAGTGTAAAAGATAACAAACATCCGATTATTATGAACCCAACTTATGCTAATAACTTTGATACTTATAAGCAACTTGGAATGAAGAAGTTAAACGAAAGAGCTGAGAAGATTAAACAAAATGAAGAATTTGGTAAAAAAGTTTCAGCTATTCTTCAAGAAGAAGCTCAAGAAAAACAAGATTTAGATAGCCAACTTGATGTTCAAGCTGAAGAGTCGATTTATTCTGGTGGTTTTCCTGATGATAAAACGAAGATGGCTTTGAAAGAGTTTCAAAAGGCAGAATGGAAAGATAGGTTAGTGATTGCAGATAAGATGAAGGATGAAAGGTATAATTATTTTGCAAAACGACTAATGTATGAAGAAGCCCCAGATATCATGCCAAAAGATTTATATAATGAAATTCATCGTGGGATTGCAAAAAGGATTTTAAGTACTAACGATGAAAAATGGAACACCATTCCAAAAGCTTATAACGAACTTGATTCTCTTCGAGCTAAATATGAAGAAGACGGGGATGAAGAGAGACTTTCGATTACAAATGATATCAACAACTTCCTTGAAGAAATAGAGAAAAAATATCAGGAAGCTTAGTTGACACTTTAGGGTTAATGCTTACATTTTAATTATAACATAAAGGAGATTCTTAATGCCTACATTAAAAGTAACAGATGAAAATTTTGAAGAAACGATTGGCAATAAAGATAAGCCAGTTCTTGTGAAATTCGGAGCAGAATGGTGCGGACCATGTAAGATGGTAACACCAGTATTAAATGAATTAGCAGATGAAATGTCTGATCAAATTGTAATCGGTGATCATGATATTGATAACTCTCCAAATGCACCAACCAAATTTGGTGTAAGAGGAGTTCCTACAATGCTACTTTTTAAAGGTGGAGAAGTTGTAGACTCTAAAGTTGGAGCCGCTTCAAAAGAAGATATTAAAACTTGGATTAATTCTAAAGTTGGATAATTTTTAAACTAGGAATTTTTTTTAAAGTTCCTAGTTTTTAATTTTCAGTCTGTATTTCGCTAAAATTTTTAAATTCTTATCGGTCAAAACCATTTCACCTTCACCAGCTCCATAATCTAAATGCTCTCCAACGATTACATAATGAGCGCAAAGTAATAAATTTCCATCACCATTCCAATTTTTAATATATTCTCTTAACTGCCTTCTTTGCTTTGCTGTGTTATGAGAAAATTGTGAGCTAAATGTAGAGTTTAATGCAGAGAAAGTTTTAAACTCTCCGAAGAATTGGCAAGTTTCCATTGCTCTAAACCACTGTGAACTTAATGCGTGTTTAATTTTAACTTTATTTTTTTTAAAAATTTTTGAGTATGCTTTTCCTTGTTTAATTCCAAATTTTCCCAAATTTCTTTGAGTACTACGAACTCTAACATCAAAGTTATCAGGATCTCCTCCACCTGGAGCTGAAAAATGTCTTAACCATAGGATTTTGTCATTTCCTTTTAATAAATCAAAAAACTTTTGCTCTTCATTAGCGTTTGAACTTGTACAAAGTATTAAAAATAAAACTAAAAACTTTTTCATATATTTTGCTCTAATACCTTACCTGCAGAATAAAGTGAACCACAAACAACAATAATGGCATTTGGATCTTGTATAGCAAGTTGAGCAATAGCTTCAGTGGCTGAACTATTTGGATTTGCATGAATACCTAGCTCTTTTGCTTGAGTGATAATATCTTTGGTTTCATAAAAATTTTCTCGTAGCTTAAAACATTTAATCTCTGTCACTAGTGAACTAAAGTTTGAGAGATAAGCTTTTAAATCTTTGGAAGTGAGCATTGAAAAGACAAGGTAGATTGAGCGTTTGCCTTTAATTTTTTCTAAGTATTCTGCTAATGATTTTCCAGCTTGTTCATTATGACCACCATCAACAATTAAAGTATTAGTTTCTTCATGAACATATGAAAGTAATTTGCCTTTTGTGATATGCTGAATTCTTCCTTCAACTTTAGTGTTTTTTATACCTTCTGAAATCTTCTTATTATCAAGTTTTAAACCAATAGATTTTAAAGCTTTTAGCGCAACAGCTGCATTTTGAATTTGAAAAAAACCTTTCATAGTTGGCATATCAAGATCAATTAAACCATCGTCATCTTGATAGATCATTCTATTATTTTCTAGGCTGACATTAAAATCTTCTGAAAAAATATGTTTTTTTATTTTTTTTCTTTTTAATTCTTCATCAATGTAACCTAGAACTTCACTACTTTGTTTTGCGATAATAACATTGGAATTGTCTTTAATAATTCCGCATTTATTATGCGTTATTTCTTTAAGAGAATCTCCTAAAAAATCTTTATGATCCATACTAATAGGGGTTAGTACTTGTGCTTTTAGATCTTGGTAATCAACATTGGTACTATCATATTTTCCACCAAGCCCGGTTTCCATAATATTAAAATCACAGTTTGATTCAGAAAATGCTTTAAAGGCAATACAAGTTATATATTCAAAAAAAGTAATATCTTGATTGTTATTTGCCTTATCAACTTCTATGACGTAGTTAATAAATTTTTCTTCATCCAAAGGTTCACCATTAATTAAAAATCTTGTCAAAAAATTATAAAGAAAAGGAGATTGGAATAAAGCAACACTATAACTATGAGCTTGTAAAATTTCTTTTAAATAAAAAGCCGTTCCACCTTTGCCATTGGTTCCAGTTACTGTGATTACATTTTTTAGTTTTTTGTGAGGGTTACCAAGATCATTTGCAAGTCTTAAAACACGATCAAGTTTAAGTTCAATCTTATCAGGATTAAGCTCATAAAGTTTGTTTAAAATAAATTGTAATTTTTTGGAGTGAGACACTGCACTACTGATTTACAGCTTGTGCTTCTTCTGAACTAGAGAGGGTAGATTGCTGTACATTTTCTTTTTTAAGAAGAATAGAAACTAAATTTGAAATAACATTTTTTTGATCTTTTCTATGTGTGATCATATCAATTGCACCTGTGGTAATAACATGTGATGCAGATTGAAAGTCTTCTGGTAACGGTTCAGATATTGTTCCTTGAACAACACGTTTTCCGGCAAATCCCCAGATTGTTTTTTTACCTGGCTCCATAATATGAAAATCACCAAGAGAACCAAAGCTAGCACTTACTCCGCCGATATTCACGTTAGCTACAACAAAATAAGGAATTTTATTTTCTTTTAACATTTGAACACCAAGAATTGTTTTTGGCATTTGATAAAGCGCAAATAAGTTTTCTTGAAGAGCCGCTCCTCCCGTTGTAATAAATACTGTGAGTGCTGATACTTTATTCTTCACTGCATATTCACAAGCTTCATAAAAGTTTTGACCAGACTGCATGCTTAATGTTCCACCATTAAAATTAAAATCAAATGATGAACAAATCATATCTAATCCATTTACTTTTCCGTGAGCTGATACAAGAGATGCAATTTGTTTAGTTTTCTTTTTTGCAGATTTAAGTTGGTCTTTATAAGCTTTGAGTTCAGTTTTAAATTTGTTAGGGTCTTCTGCTAATCTTTTGGTATCTATCATTTCGTAAGAAGCATTATCAAAAAATATTTTGAACCTCTCATCTGCACTTATTCTGAAATGATAGTCGCATTGAGTACAAACGTGCATATTTTTTTTAAGCTCTTTTCCTAAAAACATTTTTTTACATTCAGGACAAGAACTCCATAGATCGGCGTTTTCGATTGTTTTTTTCTTAAATGAATCTGATAATTTTGCACCAGCAGCTTTTGCTTTTGATAAAATTTTATCTAACCAGTTAGTCATAATTTAAGTTGTTTTAGCATAAACTTTAAAACTTTGGCTACAATGTGATTGTTGTAAAAATGTTGATTTTCTTATGCTATTTTAGACTTTAACTTCATTACCATTTTTTTGGCAGCTATTGCTGGCTTTTTTCTTTGATTAACCGAATCTGTAATTGTTTTACAAAGTGCGCTTCCAACAACAAGTCCATCTGCTTTCTTAAGAGATGCAATAGTTTTTTCAGTAATTCCAAAACCTATCACAACATTCTTATTTTTATTTAGTCTTTTAATTTTTTGGTAATTTTGAATAATTTTCTTAGGAGCAACTTTCAACTTTCCCCCTGTAGTAGATAACATGCTGATGTAATAGACCATATCATGAGAGTCTCTGACGATTTTTTTTAATCTCTCATTTGAAGTAGTTGGCGCAACTAGTTGAATAAAATTAATTGATTTTTTTTTGCATTTTGCAGCAAAGTTTTTATTTTCTGGCCAAGGAAGATCCACAACAATCAAACCATCTACTTTGTTTTTTTTACATTGATTAATAAAGCTTTGTTCACCAAATTGTTTGATTGTATTAAAGTAACCCATCAAGATGATTGGTTTTGCAAATTTAAATTTTTTATACTGATTTGTAATTTTAAAAATATCTTTTATTTTAATTCCGTTTTTTAAAGCACGGTGCGAGCAGTTTTGTATCTGACCACCATCTGCAACTGGAGTATTATGAGGCATGCCCATTTCACAAATATCTACATGTGGTGAGATAGATTTTAAAATTTCCAATGAATTTTTATGAGTATTATCTCCTGCTACTGTAAAAGTTAAAAGGGCAGGGCGCTTTTCTTTTTTACAAATTTGAAATGCTTTTTTAATAAGACTCATATTAGATTTTTTTCCCTAATCTTTTTTTTAAAATATCCCTATCCTTTTTGGCATCACCACAACTATTAACAATGATCACAGTATCTTTGCTCAGCTTCGGTGCAATTTTAATCGCTTCTGCAAATGCATGCGAAGGCTCAAGTGAAGGTGAAATATTTTCAAATTTAGTCACGAGTTGATGAGCGTGTAATGCTTCTTCATCAGTGGCACTTGTGTACCTTGCTCTTTTTGTATCTTTTAAAAAACAATGGACTGGTGAAATGCCAGGGTAATCTAGGCCAGCGCTTATACTTGCGGTATTACTAATTTGACCTTCTTTATCTTGAATCACATATTGAGCTGCACCATGAAGGATTCCGACTTTTGCATTCGTACTAAGTGGTGCTGCATGAAGTTTGCTATTTTTAGGACCACCAGCTTCAACTCCAATCATTTCAACTTGATTTTTGTTATAATCCATAAATGAATTCCAAAAACCTAAAGCAGAACTTCCTCCACCAACACAATTGATAAGCTTCATTTTTTTAGGAATTTTTCCAAATTCTTGTTTTACTTGGACAATAAGCTCTCTTGAAATTTGAGCGGTACTCCATGCACAAATTTTAATAAAAATATTAGGACCAACAGTCGATCCAACGCACATATGAGTAGTATCACAATTAGATACCCAATATCTCATACATTCACTTACAGCATCGACTAATGTTTTGCTTCCCGTATGAACCGGAACAATTTCTGCACCATTTTTTTTCATAGCATCACAGTTTGGTTTCTGACGCTCAATATCTTTAGCGCCCATAAATATTTTACATTTAAGGCCAAATTTTTTTGCTGCCATGGACAACATTTTTCCAGCATAACCAGCGCCGGTATCGCCAACGATATATTTTTTACCTGCTTTTTTACAAATTAGTGCATGTACTGTTGCGTTGTAAATTTTATGAGCACCACCATTTGCTTCTGCTACAACTTTTGCCCAAATTTGAGCTCCACCTAAATGATTAGTTAGATTATTAAGTTTTATAAAAGGAGTAGGGGTTCCAACATAATTTTTAAAATAATAGTCTCTTTGCTTTAAAAATTCTTTATTTTCTCTAAGTTTTTCAAACAGTATTGTTAAATCTTCTACAGGCTTTTTAAGTGTCTCTGGAATAAAGTTTCCACCAAATTTTCCGCCATACATATAACTTTTGTCATGCTGGTCTATGACTGGAATACCTTTTCTAATTTTCATTTTTTTTTAATTTATTGAAAAATTGTTTAATTTTTTCTGGGTCTTTTATACCCTTTTTTGTTTCTAGACCAGAATTTACATCAATCTTATTAGTATAGAGCAGAGCTTTCTCAATATTATTTATATCTATTTTTCCTGCTACAAAAAAATTTCTATTTTCTAAATCTTTGAGCATTTCAAAATTAAATGCTTCACCATTTTGACCCATACTTGGCGTATCATAGAGAAAAATATCAGCAGATATAAATTGTTTGGTTGTTTGAAGATCTCCTTTATTTTTTACTTTGATTACTTTGATTACCTCAAGATTTGTTTCTTTTTTTATTTGTTGAATAAATTCTTCAGTTTCATCTCCATGTAACTGAATAACATTACAGTAGTTTGAAATTTCTTTTACTTTTTCTATTGATGGATTTACCATCACAGCTACTTTTTTAATATTATCTGGAATATTTTTTGTTAATGATTTTAGTTGTTCAATTGAAATTGACCTTGGGCTTTTATGATAGTTGATAATAAAACCTATTAGCCTTGCCCCTTGCTCAATACATAGTTTTATGATTTCTGGATCTGTTTGACCACAGACTTTTACAGTTGGTTTCATGACTCTAAATGTTGAAAAAGTCTTTTAAAATTATTTTTAATATTACCTTTGATTAAAGACCGGCCCATTACAATTCCTATAGCTCCATTATCAAAAGCAAATTTTGGGGTAGCAATTCGTTTTTGATCACCAGATTGGTCGCCAGGAAGTCTTATTCCAGGAGTAATCGATGGTAACTTAGAAAGCTTTTTTATTTTTTTTGATTCATGCGGACTACAAATCATAGCATAAGCACCTGCTTTTTTTGCAAGTTTACTAAGATGAATAACAAGTTTATCTAATTTCTTAGTATGACCAATTTCAGATAGGTTTTTTTTATTCATACTAGTAAGCACTGACACTGCTAGAAGCTTTGTCTTGCCAGAATATTTTTTTGCTAATTTTATCGCATCATATCCTGCACTTGCATGAATAGTGATGTAATCAGCTTTTAAATCTCTTAAAGATAATATTCCATTTTTAACGGTATTAGGAACATCATTAAGTTTTAAATCTATGAATTTTTTGTATCCCTTTAATGATTTAATAAAATTTCTACCTTTATCAGAATAAAGGATTTGATAACCTACTTTAATACCAATCTCATATTTTTTTGATTTTACTTTTGGAATGGATTTAATGATTGCTTGAGCTTTTGATACTGAGCAATCAAGAGCAATAAAAATTATTTTTTTATTCTTCAATTTTTTTATCCTTGTTGATTCTATAATTTAACAATTTAGAACTTTTCCATTTTACTTTATTTTTTTCTTCAATTTGAATTGCTTCTCCAGTCTTTGGGTTTCTCGCATTTCTTGCTGGCATTTTTTTTACTTTAAAAGTACCTAGCCCTCTTATTTCTATGTTTCTCCCTTCCGAGAGAGCATTGCTCAAATATTTAAAAATAGATTCAATAATATGCTCAACATTATTATTTGGGATTTTTTGAAAATGTCCTTGAAGATCTTTTACAATATCTGATTTTACAAACGTTTTTTTAGACATTTCAATAAAGTATTGAAATTATTATAAATTTAGATTGTGAGAAAAGGAAGAGTTAATCTTTTTTCTGATCTTTTTTCTCTAAAGCTTCGCCTAAAATACCAGCTAATGATTGACCAGAACTTGTAGAACCATATTTTTCAATTGCTTCATCGGCTTGTTGCTGCTCTAGTTTTTTAACAGATAATTTTACTCTTCTTTTTTCAGCATCTAACTCTAGGATAGCAGCATCAATAGAATCACCTGATGAGAAACGGTTTGGTCTTTGATCTGACTTTTCTAATGCAAGCTCAGATTTTCTAATAATTGTCTGATATCTATCAGGACCAACATCAACTTTTAAACCATTGTCTTGAACTTCTACAACTCTTGTTGAAACAATATCACCAATTTTTTTATCATCAAAGAATGAGAAAGGATCTTTTTTAAGTGCTCGAATTGATCCATTCACTTTATCATCTTTAATATCAATTATTTTTAGTTCTACTTCGTCACCTTTATTAAAATTATCTAAAGCCTTAGAGCTTTCAGCATAATCTAATTGTTTATAGTGAACAAAGATATCGATATCGCTATCACCTGTGTTACAGAAAATACCAAAATCTTTTTTAGTCACTACTTTTGTTTTAACAGTAGTTCCAATAGGATATTTTGTAATAAATTCATCTACTGGATTTGGTAAGCAATCTTTGTAACTTAAACCAATTTTTCTCTTTTCAGTATCAACTTCTTTTAATTTCACTTTAACAGTATCACCAATTTTGAATGCAGATTTAGGATTAACATTTTTTTGCATATGTTTAATTTCACTGGAATGAATTAGTCCAACAACTGACTCTGCCATCTCTGCAAAAGCTCCAAAATCTGTGAGTTTCACAATTTTAACCTCATATTCATTTCCAATTTTAAATTTGTCTTTAATTGTTTCGAACGGATCTGGAAGCATAGCTTTTACAGATAAACTCATTCTCATATTTTCATTATCAATCTCTAATACTTTGACTTTAATTTTTTCTCCAACTGTAAACATATCGTTTAAGTTTGTGATTTTAAGATGAGAAACTTCTGAAGAGTGAAGTAAACAATCTAAGCTTTCAATGCTTACAAAACATCCATAAGACTGAACTGCTTTTATGGTACCTTCCACAACATCGCCAACTTTGTAATTCTTAATGACTTTTTCTTTATTCTTATTTTTTTCCTGTTCAATAACCTGTCTTCTGCTTGCAATTACATTCATTCTAACATTATCAATTTTGATAATTTGAAATTCCATAGGTTTATTCATGAACTCATTCATGTTTTTGATTGGCCTATCAGCTACCTGAGAATTTGGACAAAAAGCAAATACACCAAAGATTTCGACAACTACCCCGCCTTTGACCGTATTTTTTATAATACCACTTACTTTCTCTTGTTTCTCAAAGGCTTCTTCAATTTTTTTCCAAGATTTTGCTCTTCTTGCTTTTTCAATACTTAAAACAATATTTCCGTTTCTATCTTCTGTTCTCTCAAGAAAAACTTCAATCTCCTTACCTTCTTCTAAGCTATCTAGTTCAGCATGTGGAATTTCATTAATATCTACTAATCCACTAGATTTAGCCCCTTTAATAAAAACATGAACATATTTGTCATCCACTTTTTCTACTGATCCTGTCACAATAGAATTATCTTTTAAAATGATGTTTTCTAAATTTTCTGTAATTAATTTTGCGAATTCTGAATTATTATTTTGGTTATATACTTTTAAGCTACTGTCTGTTCCCACTAATGTTTTTTTATCTCTCTTTCTATTAATAAAGAAATCTTATTAATTGGGCGGCTGATATCATTAAAAGAATTGTCAATCAAGATACTATCTTTTGTTTTTTTAAGTGGACTTATAGCCCTGGTAGAATCTGCTAAATCCCTAGCTTTTAGAGCTTTTAAGATCTCTTGGTAATTAATATTTTTTTCATTTTTCTTTTTTTTTAACTCTAAAAATCTTCGTTTTGCTCTAACTTTGACATCACAATCTATATAAAGTTTAATGTCAGAGAAACTATTAGGTATTACAGTTGATGCAATGTCTCTTCCGCCAACTAATACAATTTGTTGAGGGCAATTAAAAATAAGATCTCTTTGCACCGGTAACAGTTGTTGACGGATAATTTTAATTTTAGCTATTTCAGATACTTTATTCGATACAGCAATAGAATGAAGTTTGGGATTTTGTAATTTTGAAATACTGACCTTTTTTAGATGTTTGACTAAAAAATTAGTGTTAATTTTCTTTTTCTTACTTTGTAAATGAACTAAAGTTAAGTAGCGATATAGTAAACCACTATCTAAAAAGGCTGCTCTTTTTGATCCAAATTTTTTAACTATTTTTTTTAAAATTGATGTTTTTCCGCAAGCTACTGGTCCATCTGCTGCAACAAGAATTTTCTTAGCTTTATTATTTTTAAGATCATTAATAGTTTGTAAAAAATTTGGAAAACTTACATTTACCGAGTCAAAGTCATTAATTTGTATTTTTTTTCTAGAGACTGCTGCCAAACAGAAGAATGCCATGCATATACGGTGGTCTTTAGAATAATCTTTGATAATTGGAACTTCACCAGAGTAGAATTTGTTATTGATACCATTAACTATTAAGTTATCTTTTACCCTTGTAACATTAGTACCACACAGTATTAAATTTTCATACATCACTCGAAGTCGATCTGACTCTTTAAACTTTAATTCTGTAAGATTATTAAAGGTACTTTTTGATTTACAAAATAAAGCAACAATTAATAAAATTGGTATTTCATCAATAATACTTGCAACTTCATTTGGTTTAATAGTAATGCCTTTTAGGTTTTGTGAATATGAGGCCGTGATATCTCCAACTGGCTCACCAAAATAATTTTTTTGATTTGAAAATGATATTTTAGCTCCCATTTTTTTTAAGACTTTTATAAATCCTATACGATATGGATTCAGACAAACGTTTTTAATTTTAATTTTGGAGCCTTTGGTTAAAATTGCAATAGCAATTAAGAAAGCACTTGATGATGGGTCTGATGGAATAATATAATTTTGTAGTGGTTTTAGAAGTTGTCTACCTTTAACATTAATAATTTGTTTATTTTTTCTATTTTGAACTTTAATTGGGTAATCTAGGTATCTTAAAATTCTTGTTGTATGATCTCTTACATTATTTGGGGCTTCAATTTCTGTTTCACCATAACTAACCATTCCTGCAATTGTAGCCGCACTCACCATCTGAGCCGAAGGTTTTGTAATTTTAACTTTTGATTGTACGCATTGTTCATTGCCATTAATTTGTATTGGTAGATATTTTTTACGAGTAGGTTTTAAGTTCATTAAAAATTGTTTTAAAAATTCCAGTCGATAAGGTCTTTTGCTTAAACTCTTATCACCCGTAATTGTTGCTTGAATTTTTGATCCTGCAATTAAAGGAGTTAATAATCTTAAGGTTGTTCCGCTATTATTAAATGAAATTTTAATAAATTTTTTATTATCATATCCAATTCCTAAGCCATAAACTGTGTATAGATTATTTTTTTTTTCTACTTTGACACCCAAATCTTTGATTGCTTGGATTGCTGTCTTAGCATCTTCTCCAGGGTTATTTATAATGATTTTACTTATACCAAATCCTATACTACTAAAAATTATGCTTCGAATACTAAGAGATTTGTCGCTTGAAAGTTCAACAGAGCCTTTAATACTAATATTGTTTTCAGGTATTATTTTATTAGATTTTTTAATTGCCATTAGATTAGTTGATCAATATATACCCACATAAATAACATTTAAAAAGATAATTTAATGGCTGAAAAAAAATTTGGACAGAAACGAATTTGTGAAAACTGCAGTACTAAGTTTTATGATTTGAATAAAAAATCTCCTCTCATTTGTCCGCATTGCGAAAAAGAGTTTATTATAAATGATGATTACGCAATTCAGAGTGTAATTATAAATCAAAAAGATGAGAAGGTAGATGCGAAAGATGAATTTGCTGATATAGATAACAGTGATAACGGTGATGATGAGGTTATTTCCTTAGATGAAGCTGCTATAGAAGAAGATCAACAAGATACTAAAGGCTAAATTTTAAAACTGCTTCCAAGATAATATTTAATAACTTTTTTATCTTTTGTTACAGTATTAGGTGGGCCTTCTATCATTACAGTTCCATCTCTGATAATTATACAGTGATCTAAAATATCTTGTATTGCATAAAAATTATGATCTGTAATTATAACAGACAGGCCCATATCTCTTAACTCTAAGATAAACTTTTTAATAGAGGATATGCTCAGAGGGTCGAGAGCAGCCATAGGCTCATCTAGTAATAAAATTTTAATATTTTTATTACAAATTCTTTGCAAAGTAGAAATTTTTTTATATTCGCCTCCAGACATATTATTTGCTTTAACATTTGCTAAATATTGAAGACCAAAATAAGAAAGCAGCTGAAATATCTTTGTCTCAATTTTATTTTTATCTTCAATATAAATTTCTAATATTGCGTAAAGATTTTCATATGCAGTCATGTTTCCAAAAAGACCTTTGTGTTGTTCTAGCAAACTAATTCCACGCAAAGCTCTTTTATGAATTGGTAATTCATTAATATTTTCATTATTTAATTTTATTACACCTGTATCTGGAAAGATTTTTCCAACAATCATATTGAATAAAGTTGATTTTCCAGCACCAATTGTTACCGTGCCATGTCC